>JASHVT010000087.1 GCA_030039515.1 Nitrososphaerales archaeon | reverse complement strand
GAAGAACGACTCGTACCCTACGGCGTCGAAGACGAGGACCAGGAACTGGAGCCCTATCGGGTTAGAGGGCGAGGCGATCAGAGAGTAGATCGAGCTCTCGGCGGAGGGGGTGATCCCGAAGGGGTGGAAGGCGCTGACGCCTGCGGCCCCTGCGACGAACAGGAAGTACAGCAGGACGGCCGAGACGAGCCCTATCGAGATGGTCCAGGCCCTGGGCCTGAAGAGACGCCCATACCCTCCGTAGGCCAAGCTTGCGGCGACCATGCAGGACGTTGCGAGGAAGGTGAGCGCGACAAAGTCTTTCTGGGGGGCCGCGAGGAGCAGGACCATTGAGGCGAGGACCAGGGCCAGGCCAGGGAGCAGCTTTGCGACTCTCCGCAATGCCTGGGCGTCCATGGTTCAGGATAAAGGGCTATGCGGGCGTGGTCCCGCCGAGGCCGGATTTGGGAGCGGAGGGCGCGGGGCCATAGACGCGAAGACGGCGTTCCTGTCGACGAGGCCCTGGTCGTTCAGCATGACGTTCTCTTCTGTGACACTGGGCACGCTCTTGGCGGCGCTGGACGGCAGGTTCAGCCCCCTGCTCTACGCCGTCGCACTGGCCGGGATGGTCGCGTTCCACGCGGCGGCGAACGTCCTCAACGACTACTACGACGTGAGGCACGGCGTCGACCGTGTCGGCGCTCCGACTACGAGGTACAGGCCGCACCCGGCGGCCTTCGGGCAGTCGCCGCCTTCCACGACGCTCGGCTTCTCTCTGGGCCTCTACGGCGTCACGCTGCTGGCTGGCGCGTACCTCGCGTACGCCGCGAGCTTCCTCGTGCTCCCGCTGGTACTCGCGGGGGTGGTCGGGAGCGTCTTCTACACGGCTGACCCCCTGGTGTTGAAGAAGAGGGCCATGGGCGAGCTGACGGTCTTCCTGATGTGGGGGGTGCTCGTCCCGCTGGGAGCATACGTCGTCCAGACAGGGACGGTCTCGTGGCTCCCGGTCGCCGCGGCCGTCCCCGTGGGGATACTCGTGGGCCTCGTCCTCCTGGCGAACAACATACGGGACATCGAGTACGACGGCTCGGTGGGCATGAGGACCCTGGCAGTGGCGCTGGGGGCGAGAAGGGCGTCGAGGCTGTACGAGGGCCTGCTCGTGGCGGTCTACGCCTTCGTCCTAGGCGGAGTCCTCGTCGGGGCGCTGCCTGTCTGGTGCCTCCTTGTGTTCCTCACGGCCCCCGAGGCACTCGGCCTGAGGAGGATGTTCAGGGGCGCGATGCCAGACAACGCGGACCCTAGGACGGCGGCGCTGGCGCTGAAGTTCTCGCTTCTGTACATGGTTGGCCTGGTCCTGGCCATCCTCGTCCCGAAGGTCTGAGGCCTCAGGCGAGGTCAGGCGCGCGATGGCGCCAGCTCTTTGATGGCGAACGGCACGTTGCCTATCGGCATGGCTATCGGGAGGGTGACCCCCGCCCTTTCGTACTCCTTGAGCCTGTCCAAGGCGTGGTCAGCGCTGCCCGTGATGGTCAGCGCCTCGATCGCCTCCTCGGGAATCAGCCGCTGCGCCTCGGCCACGTCTCCCCTCTTCCAGGCCTCCTTGAGAGGCGCCAGATGCTCCGCCTTGACGCCGTAAGGCTCCAGGACTGCTGGGTTGACGACCTCGGAGAGCTGATATGCGAAGAAGTAGAAGGAGCGGACGGCCTGGACCGCCTTCGACGGGTCCGGGTCGACGGAGGTCATCATGTAGGAGGCCCTCTCGACCCTCGAGCCCCGCCTCGCCTCCCCGGCGGCCACGCTCTCGACCATCTTCGCGGTCCCCTTGGAGGTGTTGAGCGCGGGCGAGAGGATCACTCCGTCCGCGACCGTCGCGGCGTATGCCTGGGTCTTGGGGGAGAGGGACGCGATGAAGAGCGGGACCTTCCCCTGGAGCTTGAACCCAAGGGTCAGGTTGTGGACGTGGAAGAACTCGCCGTCGAACTCGACCTTGCCGCCCTCCCAGACCATCCTGACGACCCTGACGTACTCCTTTATCCTCTTCAGGGGGTGAGTCTTGTCCACGGGGAAGATCTGGTGCCCGATGAGAGGGATGGTCGGGAAGCTTCCGAGACCGAGGCCCAGGACGACCCTGCCGCCCGACAGCTCTGCGAGGCTTGCGAAGGTGGTGGCCGCCGTGACCGGGTGCCTGGTGAAAGTGTTGATCACGCCTGAGCCGAGCCTGATCTTTGTGGTCTTGGATGCCATCGCGGAGAGGTAGGACACCACGTCCCTCTGGAAGAGGGACTCGTGCATCCAGATCGACTCGAACCCTCCGGCCTCGGCGTCGGAGGCGATCTTGGCCGCGTCGGCTACGCCGAGGACAGGGTTGAACCCGAGCGCGAGCCTCAACGGTCGTTGTCTTCTTGGAACCCGATTAGAGCGTTATGGTGGACCTCCGGGGCTGCCCCCCGAGAAAGGTAGGTCGGGACGCCTCCGATGGATAAGGGGGGCGCCGTGTGTGTCCACTCCAGCGATGAGCCTCCTGGCCGTCCCAGCCCTCGGGGTCTCATACTGTTCCGTAGCCGTCAGGTTCGAGGCCCTTGACTTCTTTCAGCTTGCCTCTGCTCGAACGTGTGCCATAAACTGCGATCCTGTCGGAATATTCTCCCCCATACTTCTTTACGTGTTCGGGACTGCCAGAGATTACTTCTACGTCGACCCTGACCGCTCCTGCCGCGTAGAGTCTCTTGATTGCGTCTCGTCCTCAGGCGCATTAAACACGTTTACAGCGAGTCTGCTCCTCTTGGAGTGACTGCTGAGCCAGCCCAAGGCTTCAGTTACCTATCCGTGATGCCTAGTCCTGTCAACTTTTCCATCCCCTCACCGGTCATGGTCCAGACTACAAGCCTCACTCCGTATGACACAGGTGCAGCCTGGAACTCTGGAGTCGGTCTGGTTGTATCGAATTGCCTTTCAGGAAGCACTGAAGGGTGGAGAGCTTGGTCCCATACTGGTCCGTTCGTTGAGCCTGTTCGTCAACCACCGATAGAGGTCGGTGTTCAGGCTCTTGGACTTCGGAGTCTTGCAGATTAGAATGGGGCCTCCTTCGTTCTTTAGGACGATGAGCAGTTGGGTCTCTCGAACCCAAAATACGGTACCTCTCCTCTGGGCGAGTGAGGCGATCTCCTCGTATTGGATTACCTTCGACCCTTGGCTCCCCGAGAAGCTGAAATGGTCCGCATAGAACTCGGCTCTCATTACTTGGAGCCTTCGGACTCGCATGTATCCCCATAGAAAGAAGAGCCCCATTGCCACAGGAAACAGCCCGCCAGCAGCCAATGCCAGTAGTGGGGCCGTTACAGACGCGGCACCCCAGACAGACGCGGCCAGGAGACCGAAGAACATGAAAAGGAATAGGTTGGCAGTCCACTGAAATGACAGAGAGAATATTGGATTAGCATTCATGGTAGAGAGCTCGCTCGACTGAAACTCACTTCTCTCTCAGCAAATCCCCAGTTGGGCACACCAACTCCAAGCTTCTTTCGCCGCCTCCTCGGCTGCGTGCGTTCCAGCGCTGTTCTCGAAGTGTGCAAACGCCTCTCCTGGCGTCGCGTTGGGTCCAGCCTGAATGTCGTAGATCGCTGTCTCCTCG
>JASHVT010000086.1 GCA_030039515.1 Nitrososphaerales archaeon | reverse complement strand
TGGACAACATGCTCTGTCTTTGCCCGAACCACCGCGTGATGTTCGAATATGGCACCTTCGGAGTCGGGGACGACTACGCCCTGTTAGGGATCAGGCTCTACAAGCGTCTGCAGTTGAGTCCTGGGCACAGGCTGGACAAGCACAACCTCGCATACCATCGAGAGCACATCATGGCTCGCTAGTGGCGTGCGTCTCGCCCGAGCGTCAGACGGAGCAGCGTCAGGCTCGCCTTGGCGGCTGGTCCGACTGAGAGAGCGCTGAGTGGCCAACCACCCTGTCGTATGCCAACCTGAGCCCGTCTTCTGCAATGAACCAGGCAAAGGAATATGCTGTCACAAACCCAGCAAGCGCGTTTCCAACCGGGGCTATCCCTAGCCCGAAGGCGGCCATCAGGTACCCGATCACCATGGTCGACAGCAGGGCGACCAGCAGCGCCTTGCTTGGAACCACCTTCCAGAACGCCTTCTCCGTGCGGGTGACGAACATGGTCAGGTGGCCCGAGACGATCAGTTTGAGGAACACCAGAGTGAGTATGGCAGGGATCCCGAGGTGGAAGATATCCAAGCCGACGTATATGAGGAGCAGCGTCTCTCCGGCGCCCAGGCTTCCAAGGATGGCGGAGAGCCCTCCTATGTACTTCATGTTCCACTTCTCGGGTTCCTCGCTGTACACCACGTTGTCCGTGGAGACGGCTATTATCGGGAGGTCGTTGAGCAGCGCGAGCACGATGAGAAGGAACGCTGAGATTGGGTAGAAGTGCAGTAGGATGATGGTGGCGGTGACGAAGATGAGGATCCTGAGGGTCTCCACGACCCTGTAGAGCGCGTAGCTCTGCATCCTTTGGAATATCCTCCGCCCTTCCTGGACCGCGCTTATCACGGTGGAAAGGCCTGGTGCCGTGAGGACTATGTCGGCCGCGGAGCGCGCCGCGTCGGTCGCCCCCTCGACCGCGATTCCTACCTGTGCCTCTTTGAGAGCGGGCGCGTCGTTCACGCCGTCCCCGGTCATCCCGACCGTGTGGCCCCTTGTCTCCAGCCCCTTCACTATCGAATACTTGTGTTCCGGGTAGACCCGCGCGAAGATGTCCGCCTGCTCTAACGCTTCCCAGTTCTCCGACTTTATCGCAGCCTCGAGCTCGGTGGACGGCAGGACCTTGGAACCGAGTCCAAGCTCGGCCCCTATCTCCATGGCTATGGCGTCGTTGTCGCCGGTCACCATCTTGACGGCTATCCCCATCTTCGCGGCCGCCGCGATGGTCTCCTTGGAGTCCTCTCTAAGAGGGTCGAAGAGAGGGATCAGACCGGCGAGCTTCCAGCCGTCGCCCGCATCCCTCGCGACGGCGATCACCCGGTATCCCTTCGCTGCCAGTCCTCCAATCTCTTCGTCGCGTTTTCCCATCTCTCCGCAGAGCGAAAGCACGACACTCGGCTCGCCCTTCATCACCTTGAACGTGGAGCCGTCGTGCTCCACGACCGCTTCGGTCCTCTTTCTCACCGGGTCGAACGGCGTGAAGCCCGTCTGCCTGTAGTCTGCATCGGCTCCCTCTTCCAGCCGCTCATAGACCGCCTGGTCTATGGCGTCCATGTTGTCTCGCCTTGAGGCCAGAGAGGCGCAGAGCAACACGTCCGCGGCAACGAACTGGTCAGCGGCGACCACATCGCCGGCGGTCAGCTTGTTCTGGGTCAGCGTCCCTGTCTTGTCGCTGCACAGCACGTCCATGCTAGCCAGTTCTTCTATGGCGACGAGCCGGCTCACTATGGCCTTCCTGTCCGCCAAGGAAAGAGCTCCCAACGCCATGGTGACTGTGAGCACGACGGGGAGGGCGATCGGTATCGAGGCGACGAGGAGTATGAGGAAGAACAGGAGGTCGTCGAGGATCGGGAGCCCAAGGACGATGCCGTAGTAGAATGAGACTGCACCGAGGGCTATCGCCAGCCCGACCAAGAAGTAGACGATCTTGGAGATGATCCTTGACAGGCCCGTGACGCTGGACGCGGAGGCTACCAGGTGGGCGGTCTTGCCGAAGTACGTGTTGCCGCCAGTGTTGACGACGAGTCCGTTCATCTCCCCTTGACGGACGATGGAGCCGGAGTAGACGACATCTCCCAGGCGCTTCTCAGCCGGAAGCGACTCCCCCGTCAGGGCGGACTGGTCGACCGACAGGTAGTCCCCGGATGTCAGCTTGGCGTCCGCAGGCACGATGTCTCCCATCCTGAGCCTGACGACGTCGCCTGGCACCAGGTCTCTAGCGTCGAGCACGACCCAGGCCTTGTCTCTCAGCACGCGGGCCTTGAGCGCGAGCTTCCTCATCAGTTCCTTCACCGCGTTCCCTGCGCTCCGCTCCTGCCAGAACGCCACGGCCACGTTGATGACCAGGAGGGCCAGGATCAAGGCGAAGTCGTCCCAGTGCCGTATTACCGCGGACACCACGGCCGCCGCCTCCATGGCCACGGGCATCGGCCCGTAGAAGTAGGACAGAATCCTACGGAAGGCGCTCACCTCCCGGTCTTCTATCTCGTTGTACCCGTCAGTCCCAGCCCTCCTCAGGGCCTCTGACGAGGTGAGGCCGTCCTGGGTGCTTTCCACATCCCTGACCGCGTCATCGACGCTGAGGGGTTTGTACTCGTCGGTAGTCCTTCTCACTCGCATGCTCCAATCGCACCTAAGCTGTTACGCTGTCTGGACGGGACGGCGGCGGTTCCATCTTTTAAGAATTATGACCTGTCGAAACGTTTTGACCTATCGAAACGCTTAAGGGCGCGAAAACGAGAAAGTTAAGCCATGGCGGGCTCGTCGCGAAGCTCCTCCGGTGAGCATCGGTTGAAGTTGGTCCAGATAATCAACGACCCCGGGACCGCCAGGCTGTTAGTCGACCCGATGAGGCGGGCAATCTTGAACATCCTGCGACGTGGCCCCTTGACTCAGGCTGAGCTCGCGGAGAACCTAGGACTGACGAGCGCCACCGTGAGCCACCACCTGAGCCTACTGAAACGGATCGGCTTTCTCTCAGTGGCGAAGGTAGAGGTGGAGAGCCACGGGATAGTCAAGAAGTACTACGCAGCCTCCGCCTACACCTACGTGCTGGACGTCGGCAAACTGCCCAGGGAGGTTGCAAGGTACTACTATCCCATAAACGTCGAAAGGGCAAGGGGGATTCTCAGCGCGCTCCCCTCGGCCAGCGCCGCCCGGCTGCGCGGGAAGGACGTCGACCTCCTGGGTGAAGAGTTCACCCGGACGCTAGCCAGGATGGCCCGGAAGTACACTGACGTCACGATCAAGGAAGCCGAAGGGGAGGAGCTCGTGCAGGTTCTGTATCGCGAGACTCTCGCCGCGCTCGGGAACGTCGTGAGGGCGGACCCGTAGATGGAGGCAGTGCAGCCGCCCCTGCCTCCGAGGCCGAGGGCCAAGAGAGCCAGGAGGCACTCCCGGACCCTGAGCTTTCTATTCTACCAGTCGATGTACGCGCCCAAGGTCTTCCTGAGGGCGACCTTCAGGCAGCTAGCGGTCCTCGTGGGGATGTTCGCCATGGGGGCGTCGATCTTCTCTTACTACGAGCACCTCCCTCCGCTCGCATCCCTGCTGGCCTCCGTGTCCACGATAACGACCATCGGGCTCTACGTCCCGAACGGGGGGAACTTCTTCACGATCAACCAGAGCGAAGAGGTCCTGCTGATATTGATGATCTTGGTCTCCGTCGGCGCGGCCGCCTCGCTGTTGCAGGCGACCATCAACACTGTCGTCAGCGGAGACTTCGCGAGGGGCGAGGCCGAAAAGAGCCTCATCAAGCGGATGAAGAACCACGTCATCGTTTTCGGATACGCGCATCTGGGCAGATACGTCGCGGAGAAGCTCGATGAAATCGGGGTCGACTATGTCGTGGTCACCCACGACCCCGCCATCTACGAGTCGCTGACCAAGAGGAAGGTCATGGCCGTCCTTCAGCACGAGAACAGGCCGATAGTCGCCCTGAAGGAGGCAGGGATCTCGACGGCGACGACCCTCATCGCGGCCCACGACAAGGACCCGGAGAACATGCTGATCACGCTGAGCGCCAGACGCCTCAGGCCGGAGATGAGGATCATATCCGTCGTATACGACGAGCAGCTCACCGAGACGGCGAAGAATGCGGGTGCGGACGTCGTGATCCCTTCCTCGGTCTCCGTGGGGCACCTTCTGGCGCTTTCCGCGGTCACCAGGGACCTCGTGGGCGTCGTCTTCTCTGAGAAGGTGGGGACGAAGGAGATAGCCCAGTTCTCGGTGTTCAAGTCGTCCAAGCTGATAGGCAAGAAGCTCCCCGACTTGACTCAGTCGGCTCACGTGATCGGACTTGTAAGGGCGGGCGAGCTGATACAGAACATCTTTGACCCCAGCCTGAACATCAAGGAGGACGACACCCTCCTGGTGTTCGGGGACCCTGCAGGCCTGCACGAGTTAGAGAAGGAAGCAGAGGCGCTCTAGAAGACCGCTGGCGAGCCAGGGCGCCCTGCTCCCCGACCAGTCAGCTGGGACCGATGGTAAGCTCACAGTGGTGGACATCCGGGTCGACCCTCGTGTCCCAGATGTTGAACAGCGACCACTTCTTGCAGACCGGACACCGCATGTACCTCGACTTCCCTAGTCTGAGGGCGGTGAGCGAGCCGCCGGGGACGAATCTATAGTCAAACTCGGCCCCGCACTTCTTGCACTGGAGATGAGACGTCTGTACGACACTAGGCACGGCTGGCCGCCGTCATGTCCAGGAAATAACCGTGACCTTCGGATGGCCAGACCCGCCATGGTCAGACTCGGCGGCCCTCAGCCTACGGCCTTCTTCACTAGGGCGCCTATCCTGGCCTCTTCGTCGTTAGACAGGTCCTTCAGCGCGTAGGCGGTCGGCCACATGGAGCTCTCGTCAAGGTTTGCTTCATCGCTGAATCCTAACGTCGCGTATCTCGTCTTGAACTTCTGCGCCGGCTGGAAGAAGCAGACCACCTTGCCGTCCTTGGCATACGCTGGCATCCCATACCACAGTCTGGGCGAAAGGGAAGGGGCGCTGGCCTTGATGATTGCGTGGAGCCTCTTGCCCATCGCCCGATCAGGCTCAGACATTCCTGCTATCTTTGCGAGCACCGCTCTTTCGCCGCCCGCCCTGTCTGCCTTTTGCTCCTTCACGCGCTCCTTGATCGCATCCAGTTCTTCGCTGCTGAAGCCCTTGGCCCTGCCCTTGGCGGTCTTCGCCCGCCTTTCGGCCCCACTGTTAGCCATGGCTCACTGACCGGCCCGGCGGAACTGGTTTATGGAGAAGCGATTCCCGTCAGGGTCAGAGAACGTCGCCGTGATCCCCCAGGGATGTTCCTCCGGCTGGGCCTGCTCGAACTCAACTCCGCGAGACTTCAGCTCCATGAAGGTCTTGCGACAGTCGTCGACCCGCAGAACGACCGGCGGGCCTCCGCCTGGCTCCCAGCGGCTCGACCACCCGCTCAGGTCCTTGGAGCCCGCCTGCCATAGAGACAGCTCCAAGTCTTGTCCCTTGGGCCCGACCGTAAGGTACCTGTAGCTGCTTGAGGGTGCGTAGTCAGTCTTCTTCTCGAACCCCACCTTGCCGGTGTAGAAGTCAAGGGCCGCCGACTGGTTCTTCACGATGACCGAGACGACCATCACCTTCGCATCCATGGGGCTCTCGTGGCTCCTGACGTATATAGGGATGAGCAGACCTTCTAACTCGCCTCTCCCCGCCTGAGCGGCGCTGCTGCCCCTTCACGCCAAGGCCTGAATAGATTTGCTGACGTGTTGCGTTACGCGACCAAGTTTCCTTCAAGGGTTAAATCAGATGTCGCACCCCGCCGACGTCGCTTGTCCGGAGTCGTGGAGGCTGGCTTCGAGTCGAGGACCGTGGCGGAGGTGAAGGCTTCGACCAGATTCCTCTTGGACTCCTACAAGGCCAAGATATCCGAGCTGAAGGACTGCAGGGACGAGGTCCGCAGCCTTCTGAGGTTCGGGGTGGACGAGGGACTCGCGTCCTCCACTGCGATCGGGTTCTTTGGCAGGAAAGAGGTCCGGTACACGGCGATAGACGGGACCCAGTCCGTCGACCAGTCGCTGGACCTTCTCGTCTTCTATGTGGGCGCCTTCGCATATGAGGGAGACATATCCTTCAACAAGGAAGGCGTGAGGGTCGGGAGCATCGCGCCAGGAGAGGAGAGCCTCTCGGTCTCTGCCGCCATCCCGCTCTCGGAAGAAGACGCCGCCTCTGTGTTCGGCCAGCAAAGGGAGTCCGGGGTCGAGGTGGACGCGGAACGTCTTCCGTCGGCGCTGATGCACCTCGCAGAGTACTACCTGGCGTACAAAGGAGTCACATCCTCGACCCCCGCGAAGATCATCCTCGTCGACAGGACCCTAGCCGGGGACGTGGCGCACCTTGTGTGGAGCACCCGCGACTTCCTGAAGGCGGGCTCATGCGTCCTCGAAGGCATCCAGACCGTCGACGGCCCCGTGACAAGGTTCGACCTGGAGCTCGCACGGATGCTGGTGTCTGACAAGGCCCTGTCCTTACCGGCGCCGAGGAGCCAGCTGCTGAAGTTCGCCGCGGTCCTGTGCCTCTTCGGGGGTGAGGAGCTCACCGTGCAGCAGATGCTCGAGAGGACAGGCGCGAACCCTCTGTGGAGGGACAGGCTGGAGGGAGACCTCGTGAAGCTCGATGACCAGTACGGGATCTTCGAGACCACCGCAGGCGCGTTCAGACTGAAGCGCGGTGTCGAGCGGTACTGGGAGCGTGTCATGTCTGCCGTCCTCGGCGTGGCCGACCACGTCTTCCGGCCTGAGGGCGGCCATCCTCTGAGGATGAGGAGGGGACAGGCTGAGGCGTGGGTGACGGCGGACGACCTCGACTTCATGGTCTTGGTCCTCATACGCGAACTGACCAGAAGGGCCTGGGCCAACGGGATTCTGCCTGTGGGCCTGATCAAGGACACGAACGCTTTCGAGTTCGTGAAAGCGGCCGTCCCAGTCCTGTCGGCCTCGGGGATGATCGGAGAAGAACTCCATCTACCGAACTTCAACAGCGACAAGATGCTCTTCCAGACCAACAGCGTAGCAAACTCATCCGACGTCCCAACACCTTGGCACACCTTCGACATAGACGCGGCCTTCAGGACCGTGGCCCCGGTGCCTGATGCAGCGCTCCCCCCGAAGGAAGCGAGAGTAAACGGCGCGTACGAGAACGTCATCTATCCAGAGAGGGTCTATGCAAAGTCCTACATCCAGCTCTGGAGCAGCAGGTCCAATCCCGCCGTCAGGAGCCACGTCTTCACGTTCGACAGGCCGGTCTACCCTGGCTACGACCACTGGGACGAGGTCGTGCTGCGAAACAAGGACGGACCGGTGGACGAGAGCATACATCCTGTCTTCCACTACAAGACCGAGTCAGCGATCACAAACCTCGTCATGTCCATGCTCTCTGCGATGGGCCAGGAAGTCGTCCCAGAAGCCCTGGGGCACAACTACCCTCTATTCCTCGCCGACAAGAAGGCGAAGTCGGTCCTGGAAGGGACCCGCGAGGCATACAGGGCCGCGGTCGCGCTCGAGATGGCGAAGTCCGACCTCGACCAGCAGGTCCTCTTCTCCAGCAGGTTCAGAGACTACCGGAGCCGCATCGAAGGCAGGAGGAAGGCTTGACGCCCCCTCCTTTCGACGACATCGGCGGCGAGTTCAGGGCGAGGCTCAGGCACATCTCCACCACGACCAGGGCGACCGTCGACAACTCGACCGTAACGTTCAGGACGGCCGTGATAGAGTGCGAGTACACTCCCAGGGTCATCAAGAGCCTCTCGATGGGACAGCTCGTAGCCATCCCGAACGTCCAGGCGCTGGGCGCCAACAGCTCCTATTCGCTTTACGAGATAGCTGACGTCTATCCGATGCACTACTCTATGCTCACCCTGGACCAGTCGCAGCCCGCCTCCATCAGAAACGAGTTCATGGAGCTCATACAGAAGGAGTGGGAGAGCGGGTCCAAGAGCACCTGGATAGAGATCATAGCCGCGCCCATAGGCCAGATAATGAAGGTGGAGGGAGAGTCGGTCGTATACGAGAGGGGCGCCATGGCGCCCCTCACCGGCAGCAAGGTCAGCCTCCTGAGCAAGAGCTCCATCCAGCAGCTTGTCTGCTACAACCCAAAGGGAACCGGGGCGGACTACAGGCTGGGCACGCTCCTCGGGCTCTCAGGAGAGCCGATACCGTTCTCGGTCAACCTGGAGAGCCTGATCCACTACATGGGAGGAACCTTTGCCTTCACTGGCTCGGGCAAGTCGAATCTTACGGCCACGATAATCAGGAAGTCGCTCCATGCGATGCCGGACCTGAAGGTGGTGATCTTCGACATAAGCGCGGAGTACGGCGTGCACGTGCTCGACGTCGTCAACGAGATGCCAAGCAGGATAGTCTTCACCGACTCCTTCGACGCTGGCAGGAAGCCGGCTGCCGAGTACCTGAAGAGGCATGCCACTCCCGAGGCGTTCACCGGGCGGGAAGCTCAGTTCTATCCCAAGATCGACTCTCTATTCGAGGACGGCAAGGTCGTCTTCCTTCAGAGCCGGATGGCAGGCGAAGACGATGTCGCGAAGTTCAGCACCTACGAGGGCCTCATCGAGGTGCTTACGAACACACTCAACGACAAGTATGGGACCGTGCAGCAGAAGATACTCGTCCCCCAGGTCGTGGAGACCATCAAGCGCTTCCTGAGAGACGAGGGCCTAGAGCTCGAGACCAGGTTCGACTCGCGGACCAAGGGACTCATCTCGAGGATCACGCCGCTGCTTGCTGACCTCGATAACCGCAGCTCGCTCAGGAAGACCTTCGACAGTCTGTCGACTGTGGTGGACTCCGCGCCGCCTGCCGACGAAGAGGCTGAGGGATACACATGGGCCCAGCTCGCCGACGAGATTCTGGACGCACGGGAAGGGTCCCCGCGCATCTTCATTGTGAACCTGCCCGAGGCGGACGACGCCAGGCTGGAGACGGCGAACGTGATACGCGACGTCTTCAGGAAGCGCAAGAAGGGGTTCACGCTCACCCCGAGGGTGCTCTTCGTCATCGACGAGGCGCAGGAGTTCATCCCCCAGACCGCGAGGAAGGAGGACGGCACCGACCAGTCAAGCCGCGCGGTGGAGAGGCTCCTCCGTCACGGAAGGAAGTATCACCTGCACTGCTGGATAAGCACCCAGCGCGTCGCCCATCTCAACACGAACGCGCTGCAGCAGCTCCACAGCTACTTCGTCTCCACCATGCCGAGGCCGTACGACCGCCAGCTGATCTCGGACACCTTCGCCATCGACGACGCCTTCATGGACAGGACGCTCGCCTTCCAGAACGGGGACTGGTTGCTCACGAGCTTCAAAGCCACCGCGACTCAGAACATACCTGTCTTCTTCCACGCGGAGAACAACGAGGACGTTCTCAGCGCTTATCTGGAGAGCTAGGACGCCGTCTGGCCTCCCCTGGAGCGAGCGTGCGCCCTTAGGGCTCGCACTTCGCGTTCAGCGCCCCACGCCTCCGAGTCTGTGGACCGTCCTCATGCAATAGTCCATGACGTAATCCACCTTGCCTGCAGACAGGATCCCCTTCGCCTCTTCATTCTCGAGGCCTAACTGGCCCCAGAAGACGAAGGGTTTCCCCGTCCTCCTCTTCATGTCCACGACCTCCCTCGCGATCTGTGGGAACTCCTCCGCGGGCCTGAACACGTCGACGACCTCGACCTTCTTCGCTATGTCATCCGGGATGCCCGCGAGCGAGGGATACGCCCTGACGCCGTGTATGCTCTCTGCGGTGGGGTTGACCGGAACGATGGTGTAGCCATTCTCCTTCAGATAGGCGGGGACGGTGTACGCGTCCTTCTCAGGACTCTTCGACGCCCCGACGACCGCGATGACCTTGTACTTCTTCATCACGTCGAGGGGCTCCACGGAGAACTTCGACATCACTCCGCGGTGCCTCCGCGACTTAATATCGGTTGTCAGGTATAGCTTGAACGTCTTGCAGAGCGGCCCTACTGCGGCGCCTTCGCCTTGGACGGCCAGAACTTCCGCTTGACCGGGATGATGACCATGGCGGCCACGGCCACCAGAGGGAGCACGACCACCGCCACCTCGACTATCCCCTCGACGACCCCAAGGAAGAGCGTGCCCACGCTCCCCAGGAATGTAAGGACCCCGGAAGGAGACGGCGCCGCTACGACGTCCACTGTGGTGGTCCTCTGGACCACGGTCCCGTTCTGGTCTGTGGCGGTGACCGTGACCTTGTAGTCGCCAGCCTGGTAGTAGGTGTGGATGAGCGTCTGACCCTGGTAGGACGTCCCATCTCCGAAGTTGAAGTTGACTACGTAAGGAGCGGCGCCACCCTTCACTATCGCGTCAAATGTGACAGCGAGCGGGGCTGTGCCGTTCGTGGGCGCCGCTTCCACGACCATCGTCAAGGGCACGCTCGCCTGCGTCTGGTTCACCGTCACGTCGATGGTGGAGTACTGGACCAGGGTGTTCGTCTGCAGTATCTGTGTCTCGGTCGAGTCTATCTGCTGGTCAACCTGCTGGAGTTGGCCCTCTATCGCGAGGGTCGAATTGATCGTGGTCGACTCGTTGAGCAGCTTGAGCAGCGATCCCTCTTCCGTCCTTAGCGACGCGAGGGTCGCGTTCAAGTCGGTGTACTGGACGCTGACATCGTTCGAATTGGAGACCAGGCTGACGAGCGTCCCCATCGACTTGACCTGGGCCAGCACGCCCTGATAGTCGGCGGCGGGGACCCTGATGACCACGTATGCAGAGGTCGGGTAGGTCGTCTGGTAGGCCACGTATCCTCCCGTCGAGTAAGCTAGCGCAGCCACGCTTGACGCGACCGACTCAGGCGAGGACACTTCGATCGTGACGTCGCTGGAGAACTCCAGAAGACTGCCTGTCCCGAGCGTGTTCCCGCCGGTCTGGTTTCCCGCGCCAGAGGAACCACTCGATCCGCTCTGCGGACTGGTGCCGTACTCCTCTGTGGTCGACTCTGTCATAGTCGCAGTGAAAGTGATCGAAGTCGAGGGCCCAATCGGGGCCGTGGAGTCCGGTTGGGGACTGTTCCCGACGAACCCATATGCCGGCCCCGCGCTGGGTGCGGCGCTCAATCCCAAGTCATCCAATGGAGTCGTTTGCCCCTGGTTGACGCCGAGGGAGGCACGTTGTACACGCTCCAAGGATCCCACGCCTGACATCACTCCCACGATCATCCCTCCGAGGACTATCGCGGCCCCTATCAGAAGCGCGGCCTTCCTCGTAGAAGCCCCTCCCGGCAAGTCCATGACCGACCCTTGGGCAGGCGACGCTTTAGTCCCATCCGCGAGAACGGGGCGTTCTCCGCCGGAGAACGGAGTTCTTATCTCGTAACCGACGAAAGCGAAGGCGGATGCCAGAGGCGGATGTGGCCAAGGTCGACTACGAGCTCCGGGGCAAGACGCTCACAGTGTACATGTACCTCTTGAAGCACGGCAGGGCCGCCGGGGTGAGGGAGATACAGAAGGAGCTCGGCTTCTCTAGTCCCAGCGTCGCGTTTCACCACCTTGACAAGCTCGTCAGCCTGGGGGTCGTGGAAAAGGACGAGTACGACAGGTACGTACTGGCCAAGAAGGTCGACACCGGCGTCCTCCAGTCCTTCGTCAGCGTCGGCGGCTTCACCCTCCCGAGGCTTGGCTTCTACGCCGCATTCTTCACTACGATCGCGGCCGCCTACCTCTTCTTCAACGTCCCCAAGGGGACCCTGGACCTGTACGCGCTGATAGGGACTGTCGGCGGATCGGCCGTCTTCTGGTACGAGGCGGTTCGTTCCTGGAGGCGGAAGCCGTTCTGAAGGCTAGAACTAATTACGGCGGGGCCCGTATCACCCACATGAACAGGGCCGGGTTCAAGGTAGGGATGGCCGCCGGTGTGTTCGTCGCGCTCACGGTGGTCGTCCTGCTGTCCCTTCCTCTCGCCGGACTAGGCCCGGCAAAGGTCTTCTCCCCAGGCAACAGCGTCTCAAGCTTGGCCGCAGCAACCTCGACCTCCTCGACTCAGACCTTTCTCATCCCGACAACGAGTCAACAGGGCACAAATGGGCTCGGGACGTCCGCCGGCTCCAACCAGTCGGCCACCGAAGGGTCCACCATTACGGCGTCCTCGACTGGTTACGTGACCGCCGCTCCAAGCGCCGGTTCCTACTCCTACGCCTCGCTATACGGCATAGCACAAGGGAGCCCAGCCCAGACAGCCCCCTCTTCTCTTAGCCTCATTTCGGCGAGGCCATTCGAAAACGACATCGGGGCCCTCGCGCCCCTGCTCGCAGCTGCCATAATCGGGGTCGCGGCGTACGAGATTGCGACGAGACGAGATAGGGAAGTCTCGTGAAGGAGGACGTCTCGGGTGGCCGGGCCTACAGTATCTCGGAGACCCTCTTCCCTGTCTCTTTGTCGGCCCAGCGCTCCGTCCACTGCGCGAAGTCGCAGAGGATTTCATAGACTTCGTGTCCCTTGGCTGTCAGGGAGTACTCCGCGTAGGGGGGCGACTCGGCGACCACCTTCCTCTGGACCACGCCATGCTTCTCGAGCTGAGACAGCCTCTCTGCCAGCGACGTCGCGCTTATCCCCCTTATCCGCACCTTCAGCTGGTTGAAGCGGACCGGCTCGTTGATCCCGAGCGCATGGATGGTTGGAAGCGTCCAGGTCCTGGAGAACTCGTTCCACGTCGCATGGATCTGGGCGCACGACTCGTTCCGCTGGTCAACCGCCTCTGACTTGGTCTCTGCCATCTTATCTGGTCAGTCAGCGATTACTACTAGATATAAAAACATGACTTGTGCGCCATCCCCATTGACTGAAGAGACAAGCGAGCCGAAGGGAACGGCCGTGTTCAGCGAGGAGGAGGCGGAGTTCCTCGCGGAGAGGTTCATCGCGAGGGTCGCGACGGTGTCAGAGGGAGGACAGCCGCACGTGGTCCCCGTGGCCTACAGGTTCGACGGCAGAAACCTTGATTTCGGGGGATGGAACCTGAGGAAGTCCTTGAAGTTCAGGAACCTAGCAGGAAACGCCCGGGTCGCCGTCGTCGTCGACGAGATACTCTCCACCAGGCCCTGGAAGGCCTGCGGCGTGGAGGTCAGGGGGACGGCGGAGCCATACACGCGCCAAGGTGAGACGAGGGTCAGAATCAGGCCGAGGGAAGTCAGAAGCTGGGGCCTGGGTGACAGTTCGCGATGATGCCCTCTTCCTTCGAGAAGCAGGTCACGGACTCGGTGGAAAGGCTCGGCGAGAGCATCGTCAGCGTGAGCAGCACCAGGTTCGAGCGCAGGATATTCGGGATCGTCCCGTTGGAGGGCCAGGGCTCCGGGATCATCATCGACCCGAGGGGCCTCGTCGTCACCAACAACCACGTCATCGACGGAGCCTCCCAGGTCCACATAGGGTTGAAGGACGGCAGGACGTTCACAGGGGAGGTGGTGGGTTCAGACGAGGCGACCGACGTCGCGGTGGTTAGGGTCAACGCGTCCGACCTCCCTGCCGCCGTCCTCGGCGACTCCGAAGCCCTGAAGGTCGGCCAATTCGTCCTGGCGATAGGCAACGCGCTCGCCCTACCTGGGGGACCGACGGTCTCCCTAGGGGTGCTGAGCGCCAAGGGAAGGCCCCTCCCGGGAACGGACTTCGTCTTCGAGGGGCTCCTTCAGACCGACGCGGCAGTGAACCCCGGGAACAGCGGCGGCCCGCTCGCAGACCTGGAAGGGAGGGTGATCGGGATAACCACGCTGATGATACCCTATGCCCAGGGGATGGGGTTCGCCATCCCGGTGAACACCGTCAAGAAGATCGCCCAGGAGATAGTCGAGACCGGGCACGTCAGCAGGCGCTGGATCGGGATATCGGGGGTGGACGTCGGACCCCAGCTGGCCAGGAGGTACGGCCTCCAGATGCAGTCAGGGTTCTTGGTCGCCGAGGTAGTGGCGAGGAGCCCGGCTGACTCCGCAGGCCTCAGGAGCGGGGACGTCATCTTCGGCGCCAACGGGGCCGAAGTGAAGCATACGAAGGACCTCCTCCTCGCGATCTCCAAGGTCGAGGCGGGCAAGACGATCAGGCTCGACGTGGACAGGATGGGAAACAGGGGCACAGCCGAGGTCAGGCCCTCAGAAGCCCCCCAGGTCGAGCGGTCGGACGGCCGCTAGCGCGCACGAGGCCGGGCCGCTCTCAAAGAGGCCAATGTCAATATTCAAGTAACGTAGGTGGTCGGCCTCCTCCGTGAAGAGGACCACGCGCGCAGCGATCCTGTGCGGAGGGAGAGGGGAGAGGCTGAGGCCTCTGAGCGACTATTTCCAGAAGGTGATGATACCCATAGGCCCGAAGAAGCTCCCCGTCCTCGTCTACATCGTCAAACTGATGACATACTACGGCATCAAGGACGTCGCGCTGCTCACCGGGTACAGGTCGGAGGACATCAGGAACTTCTTCGGCGACGGCGGGCAGTTCGGGGCTGCCTTCGCCTACTCCGAGGACCCGAGGGACCTGAAGGGTAGCCTGAACGCGGTGGCCAACGGCCTGCAGAACGGGGCGATCGGGAAGTGCGAGGAGCTCCTCATCTACTACGGGGACGTGATAGCGGACCTGGACATATCGGCGCTCCTCGGCACGCACAGGAAGACGCGCGCGGACGCGACGCTCGTCCTCTCCAGGGGGTACGCCCTCCCTGTGGGGACCGCCGAGGTCGAGGACGGGAAGGTGAAGTCGTTCAGGGAGAAGCCACTGCTCGACATGAGCGTCGCCACGGGATGCATGGTCATAGGCCCGACGGGGATGGCCATGGTCTCCAAGCTGGCCGGGCCCAGGAAGACGGACCTCATGACAGACTTCGTGCCCGAGCTGCTCAGGAGGGGCGGAAACGTCTCAGCCTACTATACGAAGAAGGAGTGGCATGACATCGGGACTCTGACCGGGTTCGAGAAGCTCGACAGAGAGCTGAGCGAAAGGCCCCTGAGCTTCATGATCAACAACGACCCTCCCGCTCAGCCCGCCTGAGCGGGCTCCCGAAGGACCCTCTTCTCGAGCTCCCCCTCGCGGTTCCTCGCCTCGACGATCCTTGAACCCACCCTCCGGACGAAGAGCGCGTTGCTGACTCCCACATACAGCCAGACGAGCGAAAGGAAGAGCACCGCGACCTCCGCCGCCTCGTTGGCCGGGCTCGCGAGATTCACGGTGACGGTGCTGACCCCGTCCAAAGGCAGCGCCAGCTGGAAGGCGTACGAGACGGCAAGGACAGCCGCGACGGTGATCGTCAGCAGCGACAGGGCCCTTATCCTCGCCATCCCTCTCTCGATGTGGGAGACGAGCTCCTGATGCGCCTCGACCACCGAGCTGAGGTCCCCTTCCTCCATGCCGCTTCACAGGCCGGCTCCCGATAAAAGCGCCGCTGACCTGAAGTCAGTCGAGCGGGAGCTTCCTCCATATCTCCAGCCACTCTTTGTACACCGAATAGCCCTGGTCAGTTATCGCGAGGACCTCCTGTCCGTCGACCGTCCTCGTCGTGACCAGCCCCTTCTCCTTCAGGGCGTCGGTGAAGCCGTCGATCCTCCCGTAGTTCAGGTTGCACGCCTGCGCCAGCCTGGTGGGCCCCTTCGGCGATGAGCAGAGGGAGGCGAGTATCTCCATGTGGATCAGGATGGGCTCCCTCTTCTTCATTGCCTGCGCGTCCGCGCCTTCGCTATAAGAGGTGGCCCAAGGCAGGCCGCGAGGCAGAGCCCCCGGCTAGTCCTCGCGCCACTTGAAGAGCCTGACCGCCATCACGAAGATGACCGCGGTTATGACCGCAAGCACGAGGAAGTCGAGCAGCGCGGGATAGTAGTTGTCGTAGATCATCACGTTGGTCAGGCCCTCTATCATGTAATAGAGGGGCAGGACGCGGGCGACGTTCTGGAGATAGATCGGCATCGACGACACGGGGAAGAAGGTCCCCGAGAGGAACATCATCGGAAACGTGACGAGGTTGCCGACCACCGCGGCCGACTCAGGGCTGTTCGTCGCCGTCCCCACCAGCATGCCCAGCGAGACGAACATGAACGGTCCGATGACGATGAACAGGCCTACCCCCCAGGAGAACACGATGTGGGCGCCGAACAGATAGATCCCTGTGAGGGACATCAGGACGAAGGATATCGCCGTCATCGAGACGTACCAGAACACCTTGGAGACCAGCCACTCGGTCTCCGTGAGCGGAGTCAGGGAGAGCTGCTTGAATATCTTGTCCCGCTTGTAAGACGAGCTCACGTTGACCAGGGCGAACATGGGGCTCGTGAGCGCCGCGAAGCCGATGAGCCCTGGGACGAGGAAGTCGATGTACTTGTACGAGCTGGAAACGGCGACCTGCTGGGCCACCCCTATCGTCGCGCTTGCGCCTCTGAGGTTGAACGAGTTGACTATCTCGCTGGTTATCCCGTACACCACGGCGCTGGTCGTGGATGCCGGGTTCCCGTAGACCGTGACGTTCACGCTCTGCGAGTGCTCGTAGTCGTATGAGAAGTTCGCCGGGATCACTATGCCGTCCGTCGACGAGTGCGAGGAGAGGTATTGCGTGAAGTTCTGGTTGGCCGGGGCTTGCACCAGCGTTATGGCGGTCGTGCCGTTGAGCGCGGAGATGAACGCCGCGCTGATAGGGCCGTTGTCGAGGTTCTGGACGTAGACGGTCGTCGGCCCGGAGCTCCCGCCGGAGAAGATCGCCCCGAAGAGCAGGATGAGTATTATCGGGAACACGAGTGTGAAGAAGAACCCCTCCTTGCTCCTGATGCTCGCCTTCCCGAAGACCTTCAGGTCCGCGACCACCCGCTTGAAGCTGAACATCAGCTCGCCTCCTCCTCGCCGGCCACGCCTGGACCTACGAGGCGGAGGAAGACGTCCTCGAGGCTGTCCCTCCTCACGGCCAGGTCTCCCCACTCGCACCCAGACTCCTCGATGGCCCGCAGCGCGGTCAGCGCGTCGTCCTTGTCTCTAAGGCGGATGGTCACCTCTTCGCGGCCGTCGTACCCGACCTCCAGCTTCGTGCTCTTCACGAGGTATTCGTGGAGCGGTTCCCCGGCCTTCACTGTCATTCTCTGCCCTGAGCCATGGGACGCCACTATCTCCGAGGTCGTCCCTGACGCCACTATCTTCCCGTGGTCCATTATCGCGACCTTGTCAGCCAGCTCTTCGGCCTCCTCGAGGTAGTGCGTCGTAAGCATCACGCTCCTCCCTTCGCCCTTCAGCTTCCTGATCACTTCCCACACGGCGCGCCGCGCCTGTGGGTCCAGCCCCGTCGTCGGCTCGTCCAGGAAGACGAGCTCGGGGTCGTTCACGAGCGACAGCGCCATCCCGAGCTTCTGCTTCTGCCCGCCCGAAAGGTGCAGGAAGTAGGTGTTGGCGGCCTCCTCGAGTATCACCCTCCTCAGCATCTCGTCAGGGTCCACCTTCACTCCGAACAGCGTGGCGTAGTAGCTGATGGCCTCCCTTGGGGTAGGGTAGTCGAGGAACTTGAACCCTTGAGGGATGACTCCTATCCTCTTGTGCAGCTCGTAGCCCTTCGACCAGGGGTCCATCTGCAGCACGGTCACCTTGCCTTCGTTCTTGTCCCTGAGCCCTTCAAGGATCTCGATGGTGGTCGTCTTACCGGCGCCGTTCGGCCCGAGAAGCGAGAAGACCTCGCCCACCTTCACGCTGAAGGAGATGCCGTCCACTGCCCGCAGCTGGCCGTAGCTCTTCTTCAGGCCCTCGACCTCGATCGCGGACAACGAGGGAGTCGCCTGCCTTGTGCCTATTTATCGAGTCCGCGTCTAGGTGCTCGCAGGAGGCGGTCCCCACCTCGCCCTCCGCCCCCACCACCATCTCCTTCCGAGTATCATGCCCACGCCTATGGCGATGAGGACGATCCCCGCGAAGACGGCCACGAGCTTCAGGAGCTCCACCACGATCGTCACGATGAAGCCGGAAAGGACCGCCAGGATCACTACCCCCACCAGGATGAGTATTATGCCCAGAATCGGCCAGTTGTCCAAGGGACGGCGTTGGCGTCCCGGCCGACGATATTTATCCTTGCGAGCGCTTCGGCAGAAAGGCCGACAGGCAGAACCCTTAATCCACCTGTGCCCGGTCCGCCCACGGTTGACCCTCCTCGACGAGTGCGGCATCATGCTCGAGCCTCAGCTTGGCATGGAGATGTCCGACCTCGTGGCGTCCGCCAGCCTCGCCGAGCAGCTGGGGTTCGGCTTCCTCTTCAGGTCCGACCACCTCCTCCCGACCGACGACCGCAGGGGGATCGCGTCTCCTGAGTGCTGGACCAGCCTAGGCGCGATAGCTGCCTCCACGAGCAGGCTGAAGTTCGGGCCCATGGTGAGCCCGGTAGGCTTCAGGAACCCTGCCCTCCTGGCGAAGATGGCCTGCACGCTCCACTCGTTCTCCAGTGGGAGGCTCCAGCTGGCGGTGGGCGCCGGGTGGTACGAGGCCGAGTACAAGGCGTTTGGCTATCCATTCCCGAAGTTCTCGCAGAGGCTCGGCGAGTTCACGGAGGCCCTCGACATCGTGACTTCTCTGGTGAGAGAGGGGAGGGCGGACTACGACGGGAAGTTCTTCTCCGCGCACGCCGACTGCCTGCCCCGTCCGCATGGAAAGATGAACGTCATAGTCGGAGCGAAGGCCCCCTCGCTCGTCCGCCTTGCAGGCAGACTGGCCGACGAGTGGAACGTATTCGTCTCTCCCAAGGAGGACATGGAGAGGATGATGAAGGGCTTCAGGTCGTCATCCAAAGGGAGAGCGGTCAAGGTCTCAGAAACCGGTCCTTACCTCATCGGAAGGAACGCGTCGGAGCTCGACGCGAACGCGGCCCTGCAGGCACGAAAGCTGGGCTCGAGCTCGTCCCCGGGAGAGACGGTCGCCCGCCTCAAGAAGAGGAACGCGCCCTGCGGGACGGTCGACGACTTCGTAGCCCAGGTCCGGTCGAGGAGGGACCTAGGGATAACCGGCCTGTACTTCCAGACGCTGGTCCCGGAGAACACAGACATGACGGTGCTGCTGCGCGACACGCTGAGAGAGAAGGTCTGACTCCCTGACCTCAGGTCAGGACTTCAAGTGAGCAACCACCTTTAGGCCTGGCGCGTCCATCTCGCGCATGTCAGAGTCTGGCCGGATTTGGCTCGGCCACGAAGTGGGAGGGGGAAGGGCGTTCCTCGACCTGGGGGTCCAGGGATGCAGGGTCCTGGCGCTGGGCTCGCGCTCGCACGAGACGCTCGCGCTGCTCGCCGTGGCGGCCAAGGAGAGCGGCCTGCGGCCCATAGTATTCGACATGAATGGAGGGATTTCGAAGGGCTTCTCGGGCTACTTCGACACCTTCGACTATCGCTCGTTCCTCTACGACGCGCTCAGGCTCGAGGCGCCGGAGCACTGGCACTCCCAGCTGGCTGCCGCTGCCTACGCGACGGCGCTCGACCTGACCTCGTTGGAGGAGGCGGCCATGAACTCGGCGATGCAGTCGCTCGCGGCGGAGGGCGGGATGGCGAGCCCCCCGGCCGTGTACGACGCCTTAGGCGGCGCCTGCGGGTTCAGGGCCGCGTTCGTGGAGGGCGTGAAGGGGAGGATCGGGTCGCTCAAGCTCTTCGACGCGGTCGACGACCTCCAGGCGTCTCGCCTGGCCGAGGGGAACGCGTTGGTCGACTTCCACGGCGCGCCGTATCCTCAGGCTGGAGAGCTGGCCGCCTGCCTGCTGACGGCGAAGCTCCTCGCCGTCTTCCATTCTAGGGGCGGAGAGGCGCCGCTCCTCCTGGCGGACGCTTCCAGGCTCTTCAAGTGGCACCCCCGGCCCGCGCACTCAGGGAGGCTCCTCTCCCATCTCCTCGGACTGAGGTCCATCGGCATGTCCTCGGACCAGAGCCAGGCCATCGACCCCCGGATACTGGAAGCCTCTGCCGTCCAGATCTACTCAAGCGACGCATGGCACCGAAGGGGGGACGACGCCGTGCTGTCCGGCACGCTGGTGCTCGAGGACGCCCGGTCGCGCCTCAGGAAGCCGTTCGTGCCTAGGAGGATCGACTCCAAGACCTGCCGCCTCGCCCCCGCGAAGGCGGCGCCGAGCGCGTCGCCGCGGCTCACTTCAATGATCCTCGAGGCGGTCGACTCCTTCCCGTTGTCCACGAGGGAGTCGCTGGTCCAGTACCTCTCTCCCCAGTTCCTGCAGTCCGACGTCGACTCGGAGATCGCCGCCCTGCTCTCGCGGGACCTCCTGGCGACCGTGCTGAAGGACCCTGGTTCTGGACCCATGGTCTTCTCATATTCGCTTTCGGACAGGGGGCGGAAGCTCCTCTCGGAGTTGACGGGATGATGGAACGGCTGGCGACGGGCTGCAAGGCGGTAGACGACCTTCTCGACGGGGGCCTTGCAACCGGCACCATAACGCAGGTCTTCGGAGAGAAGGCGCTCGGAAAGAGCATCTTCGCCTACCAGGCAGCTTGCTCCTGCGCGTCAGGAGGAGCCAGCGCCATAGTGCTCGACACGGAGCAGTCCTACTCGAGCTACCTCCTGCCCTACAGGAAGGCGGGAATGGACAAGAGGTTCGGGAAGGAGATCGCCACGTCCGAGCTGAAGCTCGAAAGGGTCGCAAGGCCGTCTGGGAGGAAGCGGGGCGCCACCAGGAGCGAGATAATCACGGCTGTGAGCTCAGCCATGGACAAGTTGGGCGTGTCCTACAACGACGGGCACATGGGCCCCATCGCCGACATCCTTTGCCCCTCGTTCGAGGTGCAGGTGCCTTCGAAGGACGCATCTGTGCTGGTGTTGCAGACACCCGAGGTGGTGGACCTGCTCGGGCTCCACGGCGTCGACGCATCGAAGGAGGTCTCCAGCGGGGGGAGGGTCGAGCTGAGGCTCAGACAGGCGCCCACGTACGACTCGGTCCTTAGGCAGGCGATAAGGGAGTCCGGCGCCAAGCTCCTCATCTACGACTCGATATCCGCCCCTATGAAGTCCTCCTTCCCTAGCACGCAGGACCTCCCTGCGAGGAGCGCAGGGCTGGCCATGATCCTCTCCCACGCCCAGCGGCTGTGCGTCGAGTTCGGGATAGCCGTCCTGGTGGTCAGCCACGTCTCGATAGACCCG
>JASHVT010000085.1 GCA_030039515.1 Nitrososphaerales archaeon | reverse complement strand
CCTGCCATGTCTGAAAGCACTGAGGCCGCCTCCTTGGCTTGGGCGCGCTTCGCAAGGTGATGCCGAGAGAGTCTGAAGGCTCTGACCTGATCCCAAGTGGCTCTGAAGGCCTTCTCCCCAAGAACAGACGAGGCCTAGCTCGTAAAAGTCTTCTTTCGCTCCGCTGCCCGGTCTATGCGTCTCTCGAAAATGCGAGCGGCAGCTTCATTGCACGCCTTTTCTCCGCCTCTACTTCCACTTCGTGAGTATCTCTTCCCTTTGGAAAGTTGCCTTGGCCGCGAAGAGCCCCAGGAGGGCGAACAGACCTATCGCACCTGCGATGACGAGCAGCACGTCGGTCTGTCCCAGCTGCAAGATGCCGATCTCTCCGGAGACATAGACGCCGACGTAGGGAAGCAGAAGCAGCGACCCGACCTGCTGAGCGATACGGACGTCGCTGACTCTGGACGAGACGATTACGTTCCACTCTACGCTGAGCACAGAGGCCAGAGGCACCATCAGGAAGAGCACTATCACGGAGTTCAGGTTGGGGAAGTAGTAATATCCAAGAGCGCCTACCGAGAAGACGTCAGCAAGGCCCATGAAGATCGTGGCGCAGCCCAGTATCACGACAATGGGCAATACGATCGCCGCGATCCCCTTGCCGAGCAGGATCTCCGCGTCCGTGGTGGGAGTAGCCAGCAGGGGCTCGAGGCTTCCCTCTACCTTCTCTCCCACTATGCTGTAGGAGGCGATGGTCGTAGGGGTCAGCCCCGCGAGGATGAGGTAGAAGAAACAAAACGCTGGCAGGAGCATCGTGAGCTCAGTGGCGGGGACCACCTTTCCTTTGTGCTGGATGTACCAGGTCACTCCGGAGAGGAGGAAGGTCACGAGGAAAGGGACGGCGAAGATGGAATAGATCAGGTTCTTCTTCTTCCTGAAGGTGGAGAAGTCCTTCGACGCGACGATCCAGGCCTGGGAGAGCCTCACGCTTCTCGCCTCACAAGCCTCAGGTACGTGTCCTCCAGCGTCGAGCCGACAACGCTCGCAGCCGTTATCCGCCCTCCTGCCCGGACCGCCGCGCTGACGATGTCGGGCAGTCGTTTGTCTGGCTCGTCCACGAGCATCGTCAGCCTGGCCCCATCGTATGAGATCTCCAGCGGCTTGAACTGCTCCTCCAGCACCTCCCGCACCGCGTCTGACGCCTCCTCAAGGACGATGACCACCTTCCTGCTTCCGACCATCTTCTCGAGCTCCGACGGCGTCCCTGTCGCCATCAGCTTCGTGTTCAGGATTGCGATCCTGTCGCAGATCCTCTGCGCTTCGTCGAGGTTGTGCGTGTTGAGGAAGATGGTCCTCCTCTCTTTCTTCAGGTCAATGATGAAGTCTCTGACCGTCTTCGCCGCCTCTGGGTCCAGGTTAGCGGTGGGCTCATCCATGAAGAGCAATTGGGGGTCGTGCACTAGAGCGCGCGCTATGGCCAGCTTCTGCTTCATGCCCTTCGAGAAGGTCCCTGTCGCGTCGTCTTTCTTTTCCCAGAGGCCGAGCATGACGAGAAGCCTCTGTATGTTCTCCTTCATGCGGGCGTCTGAGGAGCCGTAGAGCTTCGCGTAGACCTCCAGGTTCCTATACGCGCTCAGCGACTCGTACAGCCCGACGTTGTCTGGCACCAGCCCGATCATCTTTCTGATTTTCAGCGAGTCGGCCTCGTTTCCGACCCGATACCCTCCAATCCTAGCTTCGCCGCTCGTCTTCGATATGAGGCAGCACAGCATCCTCACAGTCGTCGTCTTCCCCGCCCCGTTCGGCCCTAGGAACCCGAAGACCTCCCCCTCGCTGACATTCAGGCTGACCCCGTCGACCGCGGTCACGTTCCCGAACCTCTTCGTCAGACTGTCGGTCTCGATCACTCAGGGTCTCCTACTTTGCCGGGGCGCTAGGCGACGCGACTGGTATTTGGATGTAGAAGGACGCCCCGCCTCCCCCGTCGGCGTTGTTCTCAGCCCAGATCTTGCCTCCATGCGCGTCGACTATCTTCTTGGAGATGTAGAGGCCCAGCCCGAGCCCGTTCTCCGACTTCGAAGCGAACTTCGTGAAGAGCCTCGGCTCCACCTCAGCGCTTATGCCTGTGCCTCGGTCCTTGACCTGCAGCACGGCGTTGTCCCCATCCTTGCGCGTTATGACCTCCACGCTGCTCCCTTTGGAGAAGGCTATCGCGTTCCTGAGCAGGTTGGCGATGACCTCGAATATCCTCGTCTCGTCGGCCTCCACCATCAAGGGCTCCGCGCTCGGGGACAGCCTGACCGAAGGCGCCGCTGCGTCCGAAGAGCGCCTGGGTTGGACGCTTCCCACCTCCTCTATGGCCTCGCTCGCCTTCCTGTTCAGGTCGAACCTGGTCTTGTCAAGCCTGAAGGTGCCGCTGTCGAACTTGGTGACGTCGAGGATGTTCCTCGTCAGGTCTTCCAGCCGCTTGACGTTCCTTTCGAGCATCCGGACCTCCTTGTCAGAGACCTCGCCGGTCCCCTTGTTGCCTGACTCGTTGACACTCTGCCGGAGCAGGTCCGTCAAGCCGAGGATGGGCTGGACAGGCGTCCGCAGCTCGTGGGCTGCGATGTTGATGAAGTCACGCTGTGTCTCTTCCCGAGACGCGAGCTCAAGATTCGCCCTTGCCAGCTCGCTCGTCTTCTCCGCGAGGTCAGCCGTCCTCCTCTCGACCGTCGCGTCTAGCCTCCTGTTCCACCTGATCACTACGAAGACTGCCACCACCGCAGAAGCCTCGATTCCGAGTATCGTCAGTTCGGTGAAGACCCTCAGCTGGGCGACCTGAAGGGCTTCGCCCGCTTCCAAGACGTTGGCGGCTGACACGTACATCACTCCGAAGAACTCAGGCGCCGTCTGGTTGTCGGGGGTCGTCTCGACCAGCACCGGATGATACGCTATGGTCCCGCTGGCTCCCTGATAGGAGAGGTCCTGCACGCCTGTCTCGCCCCGGAGCGAGTCGTTGAGGAACGCGTCGAACTGCTCCCTTATCCCGCTGGGGAGCAGCGCCTGGAACGCCGCGCTCCGCACGTTCAGGCCCGTCGCATTCATGCTCGCGGAGTAGAGCACCGTGCCGTTGGCGTCCAGCAGGCCGATGCTGCTCTTGAACTCCGGTGCGAGTTCGCTTTCTATCGTCGCGCCTATGGATGACACGTCCACCGTAGACGCCACCACCCCTTCGAACGTCGCGGTGTGCCTACCTTCGGCTATGGCGATGGAGTACACGGGCTGCGCCACCACTACCACGACCTTGTGATACAGCAGCGTGACGGTGGCGTTGCTCACGTAGGTGGCCCCGGTTCTTTCGGCCGCGACGAAGTAGCCTCGGGTGGACACGTTCAGGCCCTCACTCGCTGCGGCCGCCACAAGCGACTGGTTGGAGTTCGCCAGCAGGGTGCCGTTGGAGGCTATCCACCCGTAGTCGCTCGTAAAGGAGGAGCTGGCGTCCTGCGCCGACTGGAGAAGGACGGTCGCGGCGGTGACGTTGCCTTCCTGGACTGCGGACGACTCGGAGATGACGATGAGGTTAGACGCAACAGTCTCGAACCTGTTCGACAGGAGATTCGCCATGTCGCTCGCCTGGACCTCGGCGTTCGTGTGGATTGACTGGACGGCGGAGTTCGTGATGTTCGTGGAGAATACCCCTGCATAGAGGAACGCGCCGACCGAGAGTATTCCCGCGATGATTACAATGGCCATGATCAGGACCGTCGTTCCCTTGACCTGTCGCGGGACTTGGTCCATGTTCAAGCGTATCGGGCCCTTGTGATGGTGCAATCGTAATAACGCTTTGCAGAGTCCCGGCTGCGACCCAGGTCCCTGTCCCTTCGAGACGATCGCGTGCAAAGCCTTCGGCCGCTCCAGGCCGTCCCCTCCTGCCGAGACCACCGACATGGTTTATCTATCGCCAGTTCCGGCACCACCTTGCAGGAGTTGCGAATGAAGGCGCCCACTGACGAGGAAAGAGCTCAGTTCAGGAAGATGATGGCGGATATGGCCTCCGCCCGGATTGACATCTTCAAGTCGAACGCGCCGAAGTACGCTGACGCGCTGGGGACGTTCAGGGCGTCCTTGGAGAAGTCGGGATTCTCGGCAGAGGAGGCAATGCAGATCGTCCTCAAGGTAGTCGAACTCCCCCGCGGCAGGCCCTTCTTCCCTGGCGGGCACCTCAAACGCTGGCGCGAGAGAGCTGACTCCCGCGAGAAGCGATAGCTAGGCGTCGCATCTGCTCTGGCATGTGGGTAATGGCATACGCCACTACATTTCCTCCACATACCTTGCGAAGGCGTCTAACCCTTCGGTCGCGGAAGCGATGGCGCCATGCCTTCCTCTTGGCGTGAGCACCAGAGACCACAGCCCTCTGACCCGTACATCCAAGGACGCAGTCACAAGGGTCCCCCCGGGTGCCTCGTCGAACCTCACGGTCCTCGAGATGGTGCTGAATCTCGCGCGTCTTTCAGTCTCGACCTTGCTGGGAGGGTAGAGGTGGAGCCTTGCACTGACCGTCCGCTTCCTGGTTCCTGAGTCGGTCTCGCTCTGGAGCTCCACGCTGCCTCCCTCGCTCTGCACGACCCTCACCGCCGACAAGCCCTTCGACCACTTTGGCATCGACTCGAAGTCCGTGTACGCGGCGTAGACCTTCTCTCTTGGGGCCGCCACCAGTCGCGAGACCTCGACGTGCATGTCTACCGGCCACGCGCTCTTCAGAATAAGGGTTCCAGATTCCCGGCACCCATGGTCCTCGGCATGTCTAGGGCCTCCGGAACGGCCGGGTGCGACAGTGCTGAACCCATTCTGTCAGACCTCCCGCCACCTTGCCTTCTTGGCTGCGACGAGGAAGAGGACGACGGTCACAGCGATCATGATTCCCCAGTCTATCGCTATTGAAGCTCCCGGCTCAGAGAGGAAGCCGGTCGCGTTCTGCGAGATCACTGCGGCGTATGTCGTCGGGGAGAGATATGCCGCATATCTGAACGGCAGAGGGATGTAGGTCACGGGATAGTATACCGGCGGAAGGGTGGAGAACAGTGTCGAGATGAGCCTGGAAAAAGCGAAGCTCTGCACGATGTCGCTCGAGAACGTGGCGAGCGTGAACCCTATGGCGATCGAGCTGAGGAACATCATCAGCATGACGCCAACGAGAACCAGAGCCTGGACCGCGCTCGGATGGATGAATATCCAGGCAAGGACCGTCAGGACCGCCAGGGCAGGGATGGAATAGACGAGCTCAGCCAGAGCCATTCCAGTCACGTAGGTGAACGGGGAGGTGGGCGACGCGACCACCATGTCCTGGAGTTTGAAGTCGTTCTTGAGGTGCGAAAGGTCGCCCTGCAACGACACGCCGCTCGAGAACATGCTCATGATGAAGCCTCCTTCTATGGCGTCGCCTATCAGGCCGCCCTTGCTCACGAATGCGATGACGAGAAGGAACGAAAGCGGCGACAGGACGGTATTGACCAGGACGACGGGATAGTTCCTCATCTCGTACAGCGAGTTGACAAGGACCGCGGCCGTGACCTGCCCGAAGAAGCGCGACTTCACTGAGCGCCGTGCTCCCCTATGTCGGCCCTGACGTAGTGAAAGAAGACGTCGTCCAAAGAGACCCTGTTGACAGAGAACCTCGTGCCTGAGCCCAGAAACAGCTGCGAGAGCCTATACGCCTCATCTTCGTTCGTAAGAATCTGGACGCCTCCATCCCTGCCGGGCGTAGCCACCCCGTCAAGCTGAGGGACCTGTGCCGACGCTGGGAGCCTGATGCTGTACTGGTACTTCAAGGAGCTTCGAAGGGACTCGAGGGACCCTATGCCGACCATCTTCCCCCGGTCCATGATTCCGATGACGTTGGCTAGCTCTTCCGCCTCCTCGAGATAGTGAGTTGTGAGGATCAGGAAGTGTTTCCTCGCTATCTCCTCCAAGAAGCCCCACAGCTCCCTGCGCGAGACCGGGTCTAGCCCTGTGGTAGGCTCGTCCAGGAACGACACGTCAGCGTCGGCCGCCAGCACGGTCGCGACCAGGACCTTCCTCTTCATCCCTCCTGAAAGGCGCCTGTTCATGACATCTGACTGCTCTTGCATCCCCACCCTCCCCAGAGCGTCTGTCGCCTTCTTCTTCGACTCGCTGTAGGTGCATCCCCTCCACATCAGGTAGGTGAGAACCGTCTGTCTCGGGGTCATCCAGGGCACGGTCCTGGCCTCTTGAGGGATCACAGCTATCCGGCTCCTCAGCCTCTTCGCTTCCTTTACCACGTCAACCCCGTCTATTGTCGCGACGCCCGAGGTCGGCGCCAGCTGCGTGGCCAGTATCCTCACCAAGGTTGTCTTCCCTGCACCGTTCATGCCGATAAGCGACAGGACCCCTCTGGCGGGGACGGCCAGGCTTATCGCGTCGAGAGCCCTCTTGCCCTTCGAGCTGTCATAGACCTTCGTGAGCTCCGAACAGACAAGCTCCCCACCCATCGTCGTTCGCGCGCAGCGGAACCTCGTTAAGTCTTTCGAGACTCGCTGCTGGAAGGGCCGTCTCAGGCTCAGAGCTGCTTGTATGAGACGATGTTCCCGTCCTTGTCGTCGACTATCAGCTCCTTCCTGTCGGGCCCGATCCCCGTTATCTCTGCGACTACCTTCCACTTTGAGTCGGGTTCGATGGCGACGACAGAGGAGATTGCCACCTTCTCGTACCCTGCGTCGTCCCTCAGGAACTTCCTGGTGACGGAGATGACCTCCGATATCGACATCCTCAATTCGTCTCGACGGCCCCTCAGTCGGAGGGCCCGTAGATAAGCTGCGGCGGGACGTGCCTGGGTCGCAGGTGTTGTTGGTGCAGGACCGCTGGCGCGTTGCGGTCTAGAGTATGATGACCAGGAGGATGATGGCTATGACCAGGGCTATCATCACGTACATCAGACGCCTGTGGAGCCTCTCCAGCCTTCTGACGTCGGCATCTATCTGGCTCATATCAACAACAGGGCCAAGACAGCTGTAACCACGGACAGTATGAGTATGACTGTGACCTGCCGTTCTATCTTCGACACGAGCTCACTGTAGCGCGCCGACATCTCGGGGGAGGACGCCTTCTGTTGCATGTAGCCTCTTTGCGCCGGCGCGGGCTGAGCGGTCGCGGCGGGTGCCGAGGCGCGGGCCCCGCTCAGGCTCGAGCCGCAATAGGAGCAGTAAGCTGCGTCGGGCTGGGGAGTATCATGACCACAGTATTGACACACGACCAAGCCGAATCCTCAGGGCGGTTCGCCCTGTAGGCCGGTATAAACGGTTTGAAATCGCCCGGAGGCGTCACCAGCCGCCCGATAGGCGCAAACCCAGACCGGTTGACTCAAGACGCGACGCCGTCAAAAAAAGAGAGGGGCCGAGCGTCAGGCACGCTAGCCGCTGATGCTGCCAGTTAGCGTGACCAGATACTCGGACGAGCCGGATTGAAGGTCGATCGACACGAGACCAGTGGACCCTACGAAGGACCCTTGCGCACTCGCGCGAAGGATGAACTGCCCCGATGGACTCGTCGAGCCCTGCCCTGAGATACTTGATGCCTGTGGACTCATCTGAGCTGTCCCAGATGTGACAGTGTATGTCGACCCTCCCACGACGAACGACCCTCCTGTGAGGGACAGGGTGTATCCCTGCGAGAGCTTGCCTGTCACACTGAAGGTCAGTGTCCCGGAAGCCGTCCCGTTCTCGCCACCGGTTCCGACTGAAACGAAGTGTCCTTGGGTGCTTGTCACTGTGATTATCTCACCCACCGAGATGTTAGGTCCTGGTTGAGCTTGCATCCATCCGCCTTGCGGTGCCTGCGCTCCCCCTGGGAAGGGGCCCCCAGGGCTCCACTGGAAGCCTCCTACCCAGTTGCTTGTTGAAGTGCTTGAAGGTGTAGCAGAAGTCTGGGTCGTCGTGCCTGCCGTCTGCGCAGCGACCGGCGCTGCGACAATGTACAGCAAGAGGGCTATGACAGCCGCAGAAACCGCGCCCGCCATCGCCGCCTTGCCGATCGTCTTGGTTCGCATTTCTCTTCGATACTCAAGAAGCGCCCATCGTATTTAGTGGATTTCCGAGATGTTTCCGAGATTCTCCCCCAATTGGTAGTCACTAATTCCCAGAATCAAATTGGCCAATGCGTCCCAAGCCGGCTGTGTGTGCCATCGAGTCCTAGAAGCGGTCTGGTTCTACTCCAGACAAGGCGAGCCAGCCGAGAGCCTCTCGCGATCAGCCCCTTCACAGCTTCTAGGCGCAAAGCCCATAATGCCACGGGTCCACCGAGCGTGCGCCTTGACAAAGAGGACCAAGGTCGGTGGACTGTTTACCGCGCTCCTGACGCCGTTCGATTCGGAGGGAAACGTCGACCTCGAGGCCTTGGCAGAACTCGTCCGGTTCCAGACGCGCGCGGGGGCCGACGGGCTCTACGTGTGCGGCACGACCGGGCTAGGGCCCCTTCTTTCCTTGCGGGAGCGGAAGTCGATAGCGGAGACCGTTTCAAGCGAGCTCTCTGGTGCGCTCCCCATCGTCATCCAGGTAGGGTGCGCAGACACCGCATCCGCCGTCGACCTCGCGATGCACGCGGAAGGCCTTGGCGTGGAGGCCATCGCCAGTCTGACGCCCTACTACTACAAGCCTGGAGACGCGGCTGTCAGAAAACACTTCGAGGCGATAGCGAAGTCTGTCGAGACCCCTCTTTTCGCCTACAACATCCCTCAGTTCACCGGGAACAACCTCACGGCCGAGACGGTCGCTAGCATGGCAAAGCAAGGGACGATCGCGGGAATCAAGGACTCTTCGCGGGATGTCCTACAGCTCCTCGACGTTCTCGACTCCGTGCCCGACGAGTTCGTCGTCATGAACGGCACCGAGGAGTACGGCCTGTTCTCTCTGATGATGGGAGGAGACGGCCTGGTGTCAGGCGGAGCCAACGCAGCGCCTGAGCTGATGAAGTCGCTCGTTTCACTGCACGCCAAGGGGGACTACAGGGCCGCGATCGGCGCGCAGGACGCCGTGCTGAGATTCAGGACCTGCGTAAGGGCGTCCCCAATCCCTGCGTACTACGAAGTCCTGAAGTCGAGGGGGATAGACTGCGGGAGTCCGCGTCCGCCGTTCGTACCTCTCGAGAAGGAAGGGACGCGCAACTTGCTGAGGGGCCTCCAGGCAGCGGGGATCTCTCTCGGGCCTGCAAACGGATAAGAGCCGTCGCCGCCCGTCGGTCGCAGTTGGAAGTCGACGTCCTGGTGGTGGGAGGCGGCCTACTGGGGTTCGCTTCTGCCTATCACATCAAGAGCCGAGACAGAGCGAGCAGGGTCCTGCTAGTCGACAGGTACGGCGCACCGGGCCAGGGCAACACGGGAAGAAGCAACGCCATGTTCAGGAACACGTTCTCCTCAAGGGACAACCAGATCCTCTCGGACTCGTCTATCAACTTCTACCTAGACGTGCAGGAGAGATCGCAGGAGGACATCGGCCTGCAGCAGATCGGGTACCTGTGGCTGATGGACGAGTCTCGGCTCTCGTCGAGCGAGAAGTACCTGCAAGAGATGGCGAGAAACGGGGTGGAGACCAGGAGACTCGGCCGGGCCCGTCTTAGGGCCTTGCTCAGTGGACTGGCACCGGACGGCGCCGGCGGCGCAGGCACAGACGTCCTGCGCCTCCCGAAGGTGGACTGGGGGATATTCGGTCCGAAGTGCGGAAGGCTAGACCCGGACAAGCTGGTCAGGTACTATGCGAGGATGTTCACTGCGTTGGGCGGGAAGGTAGGGTTCAACACCGAGGCGGAGCGCCTCGTCCCCGGCCCAAGAGAGCGCCTCGGCATCGGCGGCGAGCCTCTCCCGTGGCAGGAATGGAGCATTGAGGAGGTCGAGCTGCGCGGT
>JASHVT010000084.1 GCA_030039515.1 Nitrososphaerales archaeon | reverse complement strand
TCACGTCGCAGACCTTAAATCATGTTGCATCGCATGTTGTGATGTGTTTGACTATGAGGAGGCCCTGACGATTGGTGTAACTGCATTCTTCGTCGCCCTAGCATTCGGGCTTCTGCTGAGGTACAGGCAAGCATCAGAGGTAGCTAACGAGTCGGCAGACTTGGGTAGGGACCTGTGGAACTCTATGGAGTCTAGATTGCGTAAACAGGATGAAAGAATCTTGGACGTCATGACCAGGCTAGAGGTTCTCCAAGCTCGCGTCCTAGTCGCGGAGCCTGCCATCCAAAGCACCCAGCCACCTGCGCCAACGAGTCTAGGAGTTGGTTCGGAGAAGGTGCGGACAAAGGAGGGGTGGGCTGCATCACAAAGTCAGCATGAGATGCAACATGCAGAGCAGCAAGAGTCACGTGAGGTTACACTGGAGTCACAGCAACCGAAGCGGTCCGAGGCCGGCGAAAACCCGAGCAAGCAGCTGGACGCCACTCATATGACTGTGATTACGCTCCTGGGTGCCAAAGCAATGGATACTCGAGAGATTACCAATGCCCTCAACAAGTCGCGTGAACACACCGCGAGAATAATGAAGGAATTATTCGAGAAAGGCCTAGTGACGCGGACAACCTCTGAGAAGCCTTTCACATATGAGCTCACGGATAGGGGTCGCGGCTACCTCTCTACCTGATTCTGCGGCTTTCCGCCCGCCGCCCGTTGATTTCCTCTGCTTCCACTGAGGAGTCTGGTTTGTTTAGGGTTAAGACTCTGTTAAGAGAGGAGTCTGGGCTAGGTTGGATAGTTGCTTGGATATGCATTGGCGTCTATTTGTTAGATATGATTGGATGACTAACTCCGAACAAGGCCCCAAAGGCTAGAGTAAAGCAGCTCCAATGGAAACAGAGGGGAAGGCGTCTAGTTGTGAACCTCAGTGAAACTATGTCCGGCCTAGTCTCTGCCGCACCCCTATGTTTCCACTGGAACCTCTGCACGCCCCTAGAACAGGAAAACGAGCTCGATTCTCACCCCTCTATTTCCATTGGAACCATTACCATCCTGCCTCGGAATCAGCAAAAGTGAACGCCTGTGAACGTTCGGAACGTTCTCACCGAGTGGTCAAAGTAACTTCGCGAGGAGTTCACAAGTTCACACCTGCTGGCAATTTATCATGATTAGTGACTGCCCGGCAGTCTCAACCCTTGCGGAAGCGGATTAAGATCGAGCTCGAGGACGACGAAGGAACGAAGTACACGCTAGCACTGGAAGGCACTCTTTCTCGAGAGAAGCTGATGAAAGCTGTTGATGTATTGGAGATCATGGACGTACCGCTCCAACGGCCGACCAGAACTGTCGACAACAGCACCTTCTTCGGAAGGATGATGACCTTGCTAGACACCACTTTTGCGGCCGGGGACTTCTCTTCTTCAGATGTCGCCAGGGAGTTCGAAGAGAGGTATAGTCAGCCGGTCAAGCTGAGTACTGTCTCAACATACCTGTCTCGTCTGGTCGACAAGCAATACATCAAGCGAGAGAGGTTCGGCAACTCCTGGGTCTACAGGCGCGCATATCTCAAACAGAACCAGATAGCCGAACGCTGAGTCGGGCAACAAAGAACGATGATCAACCAATAAGAAACCCTCATGCGCCCTCCATCGAGACCTTCTCAACGAACCTTAACTACTCGACGCTATTCGGCTGGCTTCACGACTTTGGCAAGAACGAAATCGCTGGAAACTACGAAGGACGAACCGACAAACCTAGAGGCGCGCATCGCATCCGCCATCAGCCTGGCGGGTCCCAGGAACGTAGCAGAAATCTCGCGCCTGACTCGGGTCCACCCTGAGACAGTCCGGTACAAGATCAAGAAGCGCTTCGAACGGCTCGGCTTCAGGTTCCATGCCGACGTCAACCTGGCCAAGCTCGGGCTACAGCCCAACGTCGCCACGCTAAACTTCTCTAGGGCATACTATGACAAGGCCACGAAGATTCTCGGAAGGTTGAACGACGTCGGCTATCTCACATTCTACGGCAAGATCGTCCCGCAAGGCCACTTCATCGCAGAGTTCGCCCTTCCCGAAGGCAAAGCGGAACAATATGAGAGATTTCTTTCCAAGCTGAAGGCGAGAGGAATCCTCGATGGGTTCGCCCTGAACCATATCACGGCGGGAAGATCCAAGACAATGGATGCCCGATTCTTCAACTTCAGTTCCGGAAGATGGGAAGTCGACTGGGAGAGGGTACGGAGCCTTGCGGCGACTCCCTTGACAATCGAGAAGGCGAGCGCCGCCTCAGACATCGACTACCAAGACCTGCTAGTGGTCAAAGAACTTCAGAAGGACGCGCGTCAGCATCTGACGGACATTGCGAGGAAACTCAAGCTGCATCAGAAGGCCCTGGAATATCACTATCGGACCCACGTCCAAGGAAGAGAGCTCGTACCATCGTACAAGATAAGGTGGACCCAAGACACCACGAAGAGACCTGCTCACGCCAGCGTCATCACGACGCGACTGACCTTCCAAAACCTGACGCCCGCCGAGTACCACAGCATCCAGTCTGCGATTAGCAAGATTCCATTCCTCTGGACTGAAAGCGTATTGGACAACAAGGCCTACGTCGCGACATTGAACGTGCCCGTCTTGGACATTCTCGAGGTCTCGAACTACATCAATGACGCCATATCTGACAGCGGGGGGAAGATGGAGATGGGCTACATCAGGCCCTCGCAGGCACACTCCTACACAATCCCTTACAACATGTTCCAGAAGGGCGAATGGAGATTCACGGTCAGCGAAATGGACTCCGTCCTAAGAAGGAGCTAGCTGGACCTACTCGGAGAGGATACACCGCGGCAACGTCCTCCCTTTCCATTCACAAAGACTATCTAGACCAGTGTTTCCACTGTAGGCAGTTTGTCGAAGGGAGTGGACGAAATCTTCCGGAGGGCCAAGGAAGGACAACCGCTATTCGTAGAAAGGAATGCCCTGAGCCCCGAGTACGTGCCGGACCGTCTCCCGTTCAGAGACGAGCAGGCCGGGGCAGTGGCCGAGGTTCTCGCCCCCGTTCTTCACGACTCAAAACCTTCGAACCTGCTGCTATACGGTAAGACAGGCACAGGGAAGACCGCTGTAGCTCGGTACGTGATTTCTAGGCTGAGGAAGGAGGCAGAAATCAAGCAGCTGGCTACAGCTTATGTGAACACTCGGCTCGCGAACACAGAATACAGAACGTTGGCCCTCTTCGCGGATGCGCTAGGCCTACCGCAGGAGAAGAGAATCCCTTTCACCGGACTGGCCATCGGCGAAGTGATGGACAGGATCTTCGAGCACATCAGACTGACCGAAGCTCGCGTCGTCCTCGTCTTAGATGAAATAGACTATCTAGTGAAGACCTTCGGAGACGAGACCCTCTACAAGTTCACAAGGTCTAACGAGAGACTGTCGCCCGGCTTCGTCGCTCTTGTAGGTATATCGAACGACTTGAAGTTCAAGGAAGGTCTCGACCCCAGGGTACTGAGCAGCTTGAGCGAGGAGGAGATCGTCTTCCCTCCCTATACAGTTGACGAACTGAGAGAGATTCTCACGGCCAGAGCCAAGACCGCGTTCAGACCGGGAGTTGCATCCCCCGCCGCAATCAACCTCTGCGCTGCCATCGCAGGCTCGGAGCACGGAGACGCCAGGAGGGCCATAGACCTGTTGAGGATAGCCGGCGAGGTGGCCGAACGTGAAGGCCTCAGAGAAATCGACGACACATGCATACGCCGGGCCTCGGACAAGATGGAGCACGACAGGGTCGAGGAGGCGTTGCGGTCTCTCCCGATACAGAACAAGGCGATACTACTCGCCGTCTCCAAGTTCAAGTCGGGCACGAATACGGGGGAGCTCTATCTGGCCTATGCCAACATCTGCAGAAGGATCGGGATCGAGGCCCTGACACAGAGGCGCGTGAGCGGCATCCTAGCCGAGCTCGACCTTCTGGGCCTGATTGAGGCCTCCGTAGTGAGCAAGGGAAGGCGTGGAAGGACGAAGAAGATTCAGCTCCTAATAGGGAGCGAGGCGCTACAGAAGACGCTCCTCGAGGACGCGGCGTTGGCGTCCTTGGAATGAAGCATACCTAGTCACGCACTTACAAACCCATAATAACAAACAGGAGGCTCTCTTCACAGAGACCCGTGTTCTGCCCCTACTGCGGGAAGGCGGTATCTGCAGATGACGCGTTCTGTTCTGCATGCGGCCGCCGCTTAGGCGATGGCAAGCAAACCGCTCCTCCGGCACCAATTCTCGGGAAACAAATCCACGCCCTGAACAATCTCAATCTGTTCGTCATAGGAGACGACGGCATCGTGAAGGTGGGGACGATGTTCCCACTCGTCGCAGTCGCGGTGGTCGTGAGCCTGGGCGTCGCGATAGCTCTGGTGGACGTCAGCGGATTCGGCAGTTGGATTGCCTTCGCGGTCGCGATAGCGCTCGTAGCCGTGCCTGTTGTCAGCGAGTTCAGGGCCAGACGCCTGGCCGGGCTCCTGGAGCTCCCCCGCGAGGCGCTCATCCAAAGAAAAGGGACTGAACTGATTCCGTGGACGTCCGTATACTACACGGCGCTAAAGGGCAAGAACGTCACGTTCAGATTCGCAGGCGGCTGGGCTTCGGCGACAGTAGACGCCTCCGACGCGTCCCTCCTGAGCGCGTGGGCTCCGGCCGTGCTGGGTGACCGATTCACAGCGAGCCCCGTCCGACCGAGTCGGCTCTCGCCCATGATGAAACTCATCCTGCTCACCTTGGCGCTCTTTGTGGTGACGCAGACGATCTTGATCGTCGCGTCGCTCACTCCTTACTTCCCCGGAGAGGAGGCGCGCTATTATGCGCTCTACAATTCGACCAAATCCAGCCTCGGGAATTCCGCGGTGCAAGAGTGGACAGGGATCTACCTGAACAACGTGCAGATCGCCCTCGCGAACCTGGTCCCGGGCGTCGGACTGTTCATATTAGCGATCTCCAGTTACAACACAGGGAGGGTAATCCCGGCCGCAGCTGCTTACTGGTCCTCCGTGCTCTCCACCAAGGTGACCCCCGCCGACTTCCTCGTGGAGCTCTACATCCTTCCACACTCGTGGGTGGAGGAACTCAGCTACCCGCTGTCCACGGCTCTGGGCATGCTCGCCTTCACTTGGCGCAAGCAGAGCTATTCTGAATTCGCAAACTGGAGGACCAGGGCCTCGACGAAAGTCGCACTAGGGTTTGCCGTGGTCGCATTGATGCTGGCATTCGCCGCGGTGCTGGAGGTGAGCGAACCGTTCCTGGGTCTCGACGCGCTGCTCCTTTGGGTGCCTGTGGCGGTCGTGGCGGCGATCTGCATGTTCGTCGCCCTCTCGATCGACAAAAGAACCTCTGGCGATCTGGCGGGGAACTCACTCACCTGACGCCGCGGCCGTGAAGTTGCGTCTGAGAACCTCCATAGTCGAGAGGTCCACGACGGGCACGATGCTTGGAGTAGGCTCGAGGCCCATGTTCACCTGGAAGTTGGTCTGGGCTTGCCAGGTGCCAGAATTGACTAGCAGCGTTCCCCTATAGTTCAGCTCTCCATATGTGTGCACATGTCCCGAGTGCAAGACGTCAGGGACGGGGTCGATGACCATGAAGTCGCGAAGTTCAGGCGACAGGGCAGTCCTCTTGCCGTACGTCGGAGCCAGATGCCTGGACCGCAGGAGAAGCTTCATGGCCTCGGTCGGGCGGTCATACGCGAGGCCCGGGGTGGTGGCGATGACATCGTCGAGACTCTTTCCGTGGAACAGCAGGAATGTCACGCCATGGAGCCTCACGTACGCGGGGTCTCCGACCCATCTCAGGTTCTCCATGGCGTAAAGAGACTCTGCGAGCTCCACAGAGACCGCCGGCTGAGGCAGGGCCTGTCTCACCGCGTCGTGGTTTCCGGGGGAGAGGATGATCTGGATTCTTCCAGGCACTTGCTTGAGCAGTTCCGCAGCCATCTCATACTGTTTGGCTGGATTCCTCTCGGAGAGTTGGTACTCCTGACCAGGGTACACCCCCACTCCGTCCACGAGGTCGCCTGAGATGACGAGATACCTCAGTCTACTGACGATATCTTCGTCCCCGGCCTTTCCATTCAACCATAGGATGAACCTTCTGAAGTCGGCAGAGAGGAACATGCTGCTCCCTATGTGCAAGTCGGAGAGGAGCGCCGCGTAGACTCTGTGGGAGGTGGACACCGGCCTTCGACCTGGGACGTCCGGAAGCAGGACTGAATCCGTGTAGAGCTGGCCTGTCTTTCCTCTTGACACTTCGGCCACGATCATACTATCCAGAGGGGCCTCCATCGCGGACTTCTCTGCGAGGGAATCTCGGCACAGGACCTTCAGGTTCCCAGTAGGGTCGTCGATTCTGAGCTCTACGATTCCTCTTCTGTTCGACCTATCTGCGAGCAACCCAGCAACCTTCGTCTTCTTGCCGGCGGGGAGGCTCTTGACGGAGGAGACTCTGTCCACGGCCTTGGTGTCCAGCCTGCTCCGGACAACCGACAAGAGCCTGTCGTACCTGTCGTGGAAGAGCTTCTCGAACCCAGAAAATCCCTCTCCGGGCGAGATCGATTGCGTCGGGTCGGATATCACGTCGACCTCTGCCTCCCCTATCGACGGCTCTTCTCGTGCGACCTCCCTGCCATGAGGAAGGACCCTGGCGACGTCTTGCGCAGTTATGATTCTCGGGCCGCCTGAGGCAGACGCCTCCTCCAGCAGCTTCTGCACTATCTCCTCGGGGTCGGACTCGGTGGAGATTGCGTTGATCATCTCATATGCCTTGGCGTCTAGCATGTACCCAGAGGCCAGCACCCTGGCGGCTGCCTTTGACTCGGGCACGGTACTCGCAGCCGTCATGCTGTATTAGAGGATTCGACGCACTGTATCCCCTGCTGCACCAGCATGTCCAGCGTCTGCTGATTCCTTGACTCGCAATAGACCCTGGTCAACGGTTCCGTCCCAGAAGGCCTGAACATGACCCACGAACCGTCGCCGAATACCAATTTGTAGCCGTCAAGGCGTCTTTCGTCCACCACCTTCTGCCTCCTGAATACCTCCTTCGCCTTCTTCTCAAGGACCTCCATCCTCACTGAGCTGCGCAGGTTGACCTGCTTATACTTCCAGGTGTTCTCCTCCAGCGCCCTCTGAAGGAGCCCTCGCTCCCGTGCGAGGAGGCTCGATATCAACGCGGCAGCATTGATTCCATCCTCCCAAAGGCCCCACCTCGGGTCGACCATCTTGCTGGGCTCGGTGGCGAAGACGCCCCTCTGCTCTCGCAGTACAGCGAAGGTCTTCCCGACCCTGCTCCTGACCACTTCAAGGCCGAGCCCTTCAGCCGCCTCGGCCACCGCGGTAGAGGCGTTCTCCGAGATGACCACAGTCCCCTCCCTCACATCCAGACCCTTCAGAGCAAGGATGGCTACGATGGCATCCGGGACGACGTTGCCTGACGCATCGACCATCACAAGCCTGTCCGCGTCACCATCGTGCGCGAAGGCGAAGTCCACGCCCAGTCCCGGGACCATCCTCGCGAAGTCCACGAGGTTCGCAGCATTGGGTTCCGGAGGCCTCGCCGGGAATCTCCAGGAGACCTGCGAATTGACCGGAACCACATGGTGGCCTAGACGCTTGAGAATCTCTGGCGTCACCAGACCGCCTGGGCCGGTCGCGCAGTCCACCGCGATTCTCAGCGGCTCGACCGAGTGCTGATACCTGGATGCCATCGCCTGAACATAGTCGGCGGTCACATCCTCATCTGGGACAATCTCTCCGAAGGCGCCCGACGTCTTCAGAACGTCCACGCCCATGGCTCGTTCGACTCTTTCCTCATCCTGCTTCGGGAGCTCCATCCCCGCCCCGTTGAACACCTTCACCCCCGAGAACTCGGCCGGGTTGTGGGAAGCCGTCACCGAGAACGCTGCCACGCAGGAACGAGACACGGCGCCGAAGGCTAGGACAGGGGTCGGGACCAAACCAAATGCAAGCGCTTCGCTACCTATGGCGGAGACAGCGGCGAGTACGGTCTTCGACAGCAGCGCCGAAGCTTTCCTGCCGTCCCAGCCGATGCCATACTTCCCCCGGCCGAAGGCGAAGGCCACATTCTCGGCGAGTCTGTAGACCTGGTCAGGCGTCTGAGTCTGGTTGAAGACGCCCCGGACTCCGGCCGTGCCGAACGCCCTTGTCAAGCGTCACTCCTCGATTA
>JASHVT010000083.1 GCA_030039515.1 Nitrososphaerales archaeon | reverse complement strand
CGTCTCTCCTCGGCAGCCTCCGCCATGTCTGCGACGTCGTCTGTGTAAGGGTCAAGCATGAACGTGGGCTTTCCTGTCGCAAGGGCGACTCCAACAGCGTGGAACTCGCTCTCTCCGAGGAAAGCGAAGGCGTCGACCTCGTCATGAAGAGGCTGGGTCGTGGAGAAGTCGCATCCGAAGACCTGGCCCTCGAGCATCAGGTTGTTTCCTCTTCCGACGCTGACCTGGAACCCGCGCTCTTCCAGTCTGTGCCGGACGAGATCGAGTTGAGAAAGATGCTGGCTGAACGTCACCAGGCCCAGGCGCTTGTACGGAGCGAGCACCGCTGCCGCTTTCTCGACCACTCCTTCGAATGTCACGTCGTCCTTCGCATCGATGAGATAGGTGCGCTCCCCCATCTTTTGGACGGCTGCATTATGTCCTATGTGCAGCGCGATATCTGCCTGCAGGCTCTCGGCGTCGCGATCTGCGGTGTCGCATATCCCGAAGCAGGAATCGCCTGAGAGGATGCAGGTGACGCCGTAGCGCTCCCCGAGCTTGTCCATGAGTGCCTTCGTCTGTCGCTGGAGCCCCCCCGGGGCGTTGAGCAGTACCACCGATGGCTTCCGGTCTTCGACTATCTCGAAGACGCGTGCCTCGTCTATCCTGACCGTCATGCGACCGTCTTCTTCTCTAGGGCCAGTGTCTCCGCGTGCGTCTTCATCGGCAGCTTCGTCGACGCCGCCTTCATCGCTTCCTTTCCCTTCTCCGCGTTTTCCGACTTCAGGCTCAGCTCGAGTATCGTGTCTCCGATTTCCACCCTTGCGGCGAGACCTATCGGCTTGCCGAAGGCCTTTCGCATTCCTTCTTGCAGCCTGTCAGCTCCCGCGGTCGCGATCATCTTGTTCTCCCTCAGGATGACGTGCGGATACGGCTTGACAACCAGGAAGTAGTTCTCCTCGCCCAACAGAGCCACTTTCTTGTTGGCCGCGACCCTCGCGGCTTCCAGGGCATTGTGCCTGATCTGGACTCTCCCTTCCGAGACGAGCTTGAACTTCAGGTCATAGTCCGGCCTCGACTTCCCCGTCGTGAACCTTGCCACCTTCGGGTTGGGGGCTCCAGGCGCGAACTTCTTGCTGGTGTACGCCATCCCCTTTATCGTGCGGTAGTTCTTTCCGTGCAAGTCGCTTCAGCTCAGGATTTTCCTAGGCGGTCTTCACCCCTAATTAACCTCCACGCTTTTAATCGCTGAGACGCCGACAGAAGGGTCTTTGCCTTTCATACTCCGTAAGGCTCTCAAGGAGTCGAACCAGCTGGGCATGGTGCTGGCCTTCGGGCAGCTGTCGGTCCTCGAAATCTGCTCAGTGTTCCACGGCGCGGCGCTGAAAGCAGAGACGCCATGCGAACGAGTCGCTGTCCTGCAGACCGACCGCCAGATAACCGACGATCTGGGCAGAATTGCCGGCATCCACAAGTGCGCCCCGCTAACGATGGCGGAGGGAGGCGGGCCGGCTGACGCGCGCGAGTTCGTAGAAGTGCTCTGTCGATATCTGGAGGAGAAGTCCAATTTCGCTGTGTCAGGATACGGCCTGGACGCGACGGAGTATGAGGCGCTCGTAAGGGTCCTGCTCGACGGGATACGAGACGCGGGCCTCAGGAAGGTCAGGCTATTGCGGCCGAGGAACAACGAGCTCCTCTCCGAGGACATCTTGAAGAGAGAGGCGCTTGACGTGATGGCGTTCCCCTACCACGACGGCATCGCCCTTGGGCCTACCGCCTGGGTTCCCGACTCGACCTCGATGAGAAGCCGGGGAGTCGGGAGGCCGGTCCCTCGCTCCGAGATCTCACTGTCGCCGAGGCTCGCAAGGACCCTGATCAACCTCGCAGGGTTGCAGAGCGGCGAGGCCTTGCTAGACCCTTTCTGCGGTTCGGGCACGATACTGGCAGAGGCGTTCACCGAGTCCCTCTACTGCATCGGGTTCGACTCGAGCGCCGCAAGGGTGCATGAGACGGTCCGTAACCTCCGTTGGCTGGGCGCCCTCGAGGGGACCAGCTTCCACGTCAGGAAAGGAGATGCGCGCGACTTGAAGCGCTCTCTCAGGGGTTCGAAGGTGGACGGGGTGGTCACGGAACCTGTTCTTCTCCCAGCGTTCGAGGCGAGGCCAAAGACGGCGACGGCCGAGGAGCTGGTCAACAACGCGGGCGAGGTATATTCGCGCGCTCTGGACTCGATGGCGGACTCCGTGCGTCGAGGAGGGCGGATTGTGGTGGTCGTCCCGGTCATACAGACGATGGATGGAGAGGAGGTCGTGCTTTCTCTTGACGCTCGCGACCTCGGTCTCAGACTCTACCAGCCCGGCCCGGTTGGATTCGAGTATCCGGTGAGGCTATCCTTTGAGACGACCAGGTGGGTGAGAAGAGCGGTCTATGTCTTCGAGTCGCCGCTCTGAAGGCGCCGAATCGTAGTAGTCCCTCTGTCGATGACTCCCGACAGAAGGTTGAGTTGCTGGTCGCTGAGACTGGAGGCAGCGGCGAGTCTCTTCGCCGTCTGGAACAGGCTGGAGGTCTTGTGCGCGGGCGCTCCAGACTCCTCGGCCAGCTCCAGAAGCCGGCTTGCGAAGACCTCTCTGGTCCTCCGGCTCTGCTCTTTGCGCATGAGTCGCCGTCTCCTGGAGGAGAGGTAGAGGACGATCGCCACCGCGTGCCCGAGATTGAGCGCCCTATATGCCGGCGAGGTCCGGATCGTCGTGGTCACATCGCACATCGAGATCTCTCCGTTCGTGAGGCCGGTGGTATCTCGCCCGAAGACCAGGGAGGAGGTCCTTGCGTTGGAGAGAATCTCGTTGAGCAGCTCCGGACTCACCGAGCGGCGTATCACGTTCGACTTCCTCCGGGCCCTTACGGCTGTCGTGGCGACCAAGAACTCGTTCTCTTCTCTCACCTGTTCGAAGCTGGTCACGACTGCGTCGTCCAGCACTTCTGATGCATGAGACGCATAGGTCGCCGCAACGGACATGTCGAACTTGGGGTCCACCAGGTACAGCTTCTTGACTCCGAAGTTGCGGACTAGCCTGGCCACATGGCCGACGTTGACCGGTCCATGCGGCTCGACCAGCGTAACTGACAGGCCTCGAGGCATCATCAGAGTCGGCCCTCCCCTGTGCGGTTCCTCAAGCCAGGGTGACTCCTGAAACTATCCTTTGCACCTCCTCAGGGGCCAACGAGTAGACGCGCCTATCGCCGAATACCTCTCCCGGACCCATCTTCAACATGGCCATCGCGGTCGCGACGCGCTTCCTGCGGAGGGAGAAGAGCAGTTTGACGA
>JASHVT010000082.1 GCA_030039515.1 Nitrososphaerales archaeon | reverse complement strand
CGATAAGGAGATCTGTCATCCGTGCGTCAGGCTTCGGCGAAATCTTCCTCCCCTCGAAGTAATGGTCCAGAGTCCCGCCAAGATATCCCGCTCCCGTCGCTATCACCAGGTCGCCGACCTTCATCGACTTCAGGAGGCCTCCGCAGGTTCCCAGCCTCACGATGAGCTTGGCGCCCAGCATCACAAGTTCCTCTACGGCTATGGCGGCGGACGGGCCCCCTATCCCATGACATGCGAGAGTAAAGTCTTCTCCGCGGAACCTCCCCGAGTACGTCAGGTATCCCCTGTATCTGTTCACCAGCCTTCTCTGCCTGAGGAGCCTAGACAACAGCTCCACCCTGGCAGGGTCGCCTGAGATTACAACCCGCTCCGCGACGTCTCCTTTCTTCGCCTTGATGTGCTGAGGTTCGGGCAACCTCTTGCACATAGCTCGCTCGGTAGAAATCCGTTGCCAGCGTGTGCAGAGTGAGCTAAGCACAGCCCAGGGACGAGTTCCAAGTCGTTCACTCTGGCCTCAGTAAGCGTTTTACGCCCTGAACTCCGGACGAGAGCGAGTCTCAATGGAAGCGGGCGACAAGGTCACCATAGTGACATATCCCGATGAGTTCGACAAGGACGAGATCGTCGGCCTCGCGAAGGCCGCCGGCTACAAGGTCGAGGCCGTCCTAACGCAGAGGAGGCTCATCAAGTCGGAGTACGGGGTCGGCGTAGGGAAGGCCGAAGAACTGAGGGAACTCGTCTCCTCCAACGGCTCCAAGAAGATAATCATCGACGCCAGCATGACGTCGGCCCAGGCGAACAAGCTCTCCGGAATGACCCACGCCGAAGTCGTCGACAGGGAGAGGCTGATCCTCAACATATTCGCTCAGAGGGCGAACACCAGCGAGGCCAAGCTGCAGGTACAGCTCGCGGAGCTGAGATACGAACTCCCGAGGGCCAAGGACGCGGTGAGGAACTCGGTCAAGGGCGAACAGGCAGGTTTCTCAGGGATGGGGGAGTACGCGGTCGACGTCCAGTTTCGCGCCCTCAGGCGCCGGATGGCCTTCGTCAAGGAGAAGCTCGAGAGGGCGCGGACGAGGAGGGATATTCATAACTCCGAGAGGCGGAAACTCGACGTCCCCTTCGTGTCCCTCGCGGGATATACAAGCAGCGGCAAGACCACCCTCTTCAACAGGCTGACCTCGGAGTCGAAGGAGGAGTCGCCGAAGCTCTTCACCACGTTGACCACGACCACGAGGCTCGTGCGCTTCCCGAACTCCAGAAGGACAGTGATGCTGTCGGACACGGTTGGGTTCATCTCCCGCCTCCCGACCTATCTGGTGGAGTCGTTCAAGTCCACCCTGGACGAGCTGAGGTATGCTGACCTCGTCCTGCTCCTCGTCGACGCCAGCGAGGGCCTGGAGAACATCAGAATCAAGCTCGAGAGCTGCAAGGAGACCCTGAGCGACCTGGAGGTCGACCCCCAGAAGATACTCCTGGTGCTCAACAAGATCGACCTGGTCACCGACGGGGTCCAGACGAGGGTCGACGACCCGCTCTTCAAGGGCTTCTCGACCGCTAGGATCTCGGCCACGAGGGGGGACGGCATGCGCAAGCTCAGCAACAGGATCCTTGAGATGACCCAAGACTCTGCCCATGTCGGACATCGGAGAGTTTAATTACCCATATCGGGATTCCGATAATCGGAGAACCGATACACTTGTGGCTCGACTGGTCCAAGCGCGCCCACCGCGGCCTGAGGACATGGATCCTGTACATCCTCCAGAACGGACCAAAGAACGGTGCCGAAATAATGACGTCTATGGAGGCGATGAGCAGCGGATGGTGGCGGCCTTCAGCAGGCTCGGTCTACCCGATGCTCGAGGCGATGGCCCAGGAAGGTCTGGTCAAGAGGCAGGAGGACGGCAGGTACGACCTCACGACTCAGGGGAAGGAGGAGATCGAGTGGCCGTTCCACATGAAGCGCGAGCCGAAGTCAGTGGAAGACGTCGTGAAGCAGATCGGGAGCTACGTCTCATATCTCGAGGACATCTCATCCACGGACAAGGACAAAGTTGCGGCGCAGGCAAGGAAACTTAAAGACCTCTCGGCTCGCATCTCGAAGGTGGCCGGAGCCTAGCATGATGAACAGCGACGGGAACATCGTCGACGTCGAGAACCTCACCAAGGTCTACGGTGGGACGCTGAAGGCCGTCGACGGGGTCACCTTCCAGGTCAAGAAGGGCGAGATATTCGGCTTCCTGGGTCCGAACGGCGCCGGGAAGACGACGACCATCAACATGTTGACGACCCTGCTCACGTCGTCAGGTGGCAAGGCGGTCATCAACGGATACGACATCCACAAGCACCCGACGGAGGTCAGGAGGAGCGTAGGCGTAGTCCCGCAGGAGTACACCGCTGACGAGGACATCACGGGCTTCCAGAACATCCTGCTTTGCGCGGACCTCTACGGCCTGCCTCGGAGCGACTCCAAGCCTCACGCGATGGAGCTCTTGCAGCTGGTGGAGCTCCAGGACGCGGCCAACAGAAAGGTCAGCACCTATTCGGGCGGCATGAGGAGAAGGCTGGAGCTCGCCAGCGGCCTCATCAACTATCCCACGCTGCTCTTCCTCGACGAGCCGACCCTCGGCCTCGACGTACAGACGAGGTCCGCCGTATGGAGGTACATCAGGATGCTGAAGGAGGAGTACCACATGACGCTCTTCCTGACGACACATTATCTCGAGGAAGCCGACTCGCTCTGCGACAGGATAGCGATAATCGACCACGGTCATATCATCAAGATAGGGACCCCGGACGAGCTGAAGGCGACCGTGGGGGGAGACATCATCGAGGTAGGTGTCGCCGAAGCCGAACCTGACCTGTCGGCCGACATAGCCAGGATCCCTCTGGTCAAGGACGTGAAGAAGACCGACAACACGTACCGGATAAAGTCGGAAGTAGGGGAGGAGTCGTCAATCCAGATCATAGACCTGGTCAGGTCGAAGGGCCTCCACGTCACCAAAATTTCTCTGACGAAGCCCACCCTGGACGAGGCATACCTCGAGCTTACAGGGCGCAACATAAGGGAAGAAGAGTCAAACAAGATGGACGCGTTCAAGCAGAGGGTCACGATGGCGAGGGCCCGGAGGTAAGGTCGATGACAGAAGACCTCACCAGGTCCACGGTCACGACCCAGGAGAAGGTCGCGAAGGAAGAGATGGAACGGGAGAGGGCGTTTAGAGAAGCGCCGAAGATGAACAAGAGCCCGCTCCATGGCATGTGGGCCCTGACCAACAGGGACCTGATCAAGTGGTACAGGAACCCGATTCAGCTCATCATCTCGCTCGTCCAGCCCGTGGTGTGGCTGGGGCTCTTCGGGAAGGCGTTCAACATCGCCGGGCTCATACCATCCAACATCCCTGGCTTGTCGGTCGCGCAGATCGACCTCGCCAGCTTCGGGACGACCAGCTACTTCTCCTATCTGGCCGCAGGCATGCTCGCCTTCATCATCCTCTTCACGGCCGCGTTCTCAGGCATGTCGGTGGTCTGGGACAGGAGGTTCGGCTTCATGAACAAGGCGATGAGCACGCCGGTCGGCAGGGGCGCGATAGTCACAGCGAAGGTCCTCCAGAGCGTGGTCAGGTCGCTGATACAGGCTGCGATCGTCCTCATCATAGCAGTCGCCCTCGGCATGGACACGACCTACTTCGGCGCCTTCACTATACTCGGCACCTTCGTAATGCTGTTCCTGATGACGTTCGGGCTCTCCTCGCTCTTCGTGATGCTCGCGCTGAGAAGCAGCGACTGGCAGACCCAGATGGCCATCATCAATCTGCTCAACCTGCCCCTCCTGTTCGCCAGCAACGCGATGCTGCCTGTGAGCATAATGCCGGACTGGCTGAAGACGGTCATCAGGTTCAACCCCGTGAGCTATGCGGTAGACGGGATCAGGCAGATGCTGCTTGGGACCAACTCGGCCGCCGCGGCAGCCGCCGGATACACAGGCGTGCTCGCCCCGCTGTGGGTCGACTTCGCCGTGCTCGCCGGGTTCGCGGGTCTGCTGTCAATCCTGGGCATCGTCCTCTCCTGGAAGCTGCTGTCGAAGTAGCAGGCGCCTGCGAGTGAACCAAGCTATCTCCACGGACACCGGGGCCTAGGTCCGCTGTGACGGACTCCAGCGCACGACGTCTCTATGCGGCCGCGCTGGTTGGCGTCTTCATCTACGTCGTTCTTGACGCTATCGCCCAGTCCCTCCCTCCGCACTACAGTCCGATAAGCCAGGCGGAGAGCGACCTGGCCGTAGGGCCGTTCGGATACATCATGACCGTGAACTTCCTCAACCGCGGGCTGCTCTCTTTCGCCTTTCTAGCTGCGTTCGCCAGCTCCGCGAAGAAGCTAGGTCCGAGCGCTTCCGGCTTTCGGACGGGTATCGCCCTGCTCGCGGTCTGGTCAGTAGGAGCCGTACTGTTGGCAGTCTTTCCGACTGACGTCCCCGCTACGCCGGCGACCTTGCACGGTCTCATACACCTGGTCGTGGCTGTGTTCGCCTTCCTGGGCGGCGCCTTCGGAGCCCTCGCGGTCTCCCTTCGCATGCGGAAGGTCGCAGCGCTTCGCAGAATCCGCAGTCAGGCCCTGACCGTCGCGTGCATCTCGGTGTTCCTCTGCATCCTTGACCTCCTGGAGAGGTCCATTTCCAAGGCGCTTGCGAACGACTATGGGGGCCTCATCGAGAGGCTCTTCCTGGGCAGCGTACTGCTCTGGATCGCGATCATGTCGGGATACTTCGTGACGAGAGAAGAGGCTCCCGCCACTCCTGCCGTTGCCGAGCCCCGCATCGTTTAAATTTCCTCCACCTTCGGCGGTTTCATGGCAACAACGAACAGCACCATCCCGCTTCTGACCTCGAACCACGTGCCGGGGTCCAAGGTCGTGAAGGTGCTCGGGATGACCTACGGGATAACGGTCCGCTCGCGCGGCATCGGCGGCAACCTGATGGCAGGCCTTCGGAGCCTCAAGGGCGGCGAGATCAACGAGTACACTCAGATGGCTGCGCAGGCCAGGCAGCAGGCGCTCGACCGCCTCGCGGAGCACGCGGCTTCGCTGGGGGCCAACGCCGTGATCAGCGTGAACTTCGACTCGACAGAGATCGGAACAACCATGGACGAGATAATCGCCTTCGGGACAGCGGTGATTGTTGCGCCCGTCGACGGGCCGCAACAGCTAGTGAAGCTGAGCTAGGCCTCCCAACCGCTAAATACGAAGGCATCTCGCTCAAGCTGGCATGCCTGAAGCTGTCCCGCCACCGGAGCTCGTGAAGGAGTTCGTCATAGCCGCCCACGGCGACCTGAAGAAGGTCCAGGCCATGCTCGCATCGAACCCAAACCTGCTCAACGCAGGCTACAGATGGAGCCCTACAGACGTCGAACGGCCGATCCAGGCCGCCGCGCAGACAGGCGCGAAGCAGATCATAGAATTCCTCCTCTCCAGTGGGGCCCCTGTAGACGTCTGCGCAGTGGCGGCTCTGGGGAGAACGGAACAGCTAGACCGCATCCTGTCTGAGGACCCGACCCTAGCAAGGGCAAGGGGCGCCCACGGCATACCCCTACTTCCCCACGCCGTGCAGAGCGGGGACCTGGAGACGGTGAAGCTAGTCCTGAGCTATGGCGCCATAGACGGCGCTTCGACGGCCCTGCATTTCGCCGTGGCAAAAGGCAACCTTGAGATGGTCACATTCCTTCTGGACCGGGCCGTCCCTGACCTGAGCTCCAAGAACTATCAGGGCAAGACGCCGCTCGCCGTCGCGAGGGAGAAGGGGTTCAAACTCATCGAACTGGCGCTCATCTCAAGGGGCGCGAAAGACTAGACTTCGAGATTGTCAGCACGTGCAGAGGCTCCGATATCCGCCTTCCACCTTCTCGGCTAGCCCGTACTTGACCAATCTGTGGACAATCCTCGAGACCAGCTCCTGGTGAAGGCTCGACTCTCTCTTCAGCTCGCTGAATGTGACAGGCTCCGCCGAGTCGCGTATGAAGTGGCATACCATCGACTCCCTTTCGGTGAGGTCGACGCAGTCGCATCGCCCGCACGCCTCGGACGGACATGCAGTGACCATTGAGGACTAATGCACCTACGTCTATTTATTGACTAGACAGGTGGACCCAAATCCTGGAAGGGAAGGCTGCCGCAGTCCCTATTGCGGAGAGCGCGATCTCCTTAAGTGAAAGCCTCTCTCACACGCTGACGGCATGCCGGGCTTTCTGCGGCAGTGTCCGTCCTGCGGCCGCAGGTTCAAGATCAGCGAGACTAGGAGCACCATAGGGAAGGAACGGGAGAGCTATGTCACCACGAGAGCGGGTGCTGGATCAGGAACCGCGAGCAGCTTCTTTGCCCAGAGGTTCGGATGGGGCAACGTCAGGACTCCTGCCCAGGCCACCTGGAACGAACACGCATCTCCGGACGAAAAAGTCCGAGTCACCAGGCTAAGGAAGAAGATCCAGCATACCTACAAGTGCGAGCACTGCGGACACACGTGGAAAGAGGAACGAGTGGAAGAGACGGAGCCCAAGATAGAATTGCAAAGAGTGTGAAGAAGCGAAGGAGCGGAACCAGTGACGCGAGGACGCGCAGATTGAGCACTACAGAAACGAAAAAGCAACGCAGTGCTGGAAGAGACTACGCTCTCGGTGGACCACGTCTGCGCTCTAGAGACTCGTGACTATGAGCACGACGTTCAGCGCTATGATCGCCCCTGCGGTGACCACTGCGAGGAACGTTATGCTGTGCCTGTTCACGAAGTCCCCCATGAACTTCCGCTTCGACGTGTAGTAGATCAACGGGATTAGCGGCAGAGGGATGAGCAGGCTGAGCACCACCTGGCTGTATACCAGGAGCAGCAGGGGGTCGAAGCCGAGGCTGATCGCTATGCTCGTCGGGACCACGTTGATCACCCGTATGACTATCCTCCTCGCCCATGGGTTGAACTTCGTCCCAAGGAGCCCCTCCAGGATCGTCTGCCCGGCGAGCACCCCGATTGTGGACGAAGACCACCCGGAACACAACAGAGTGAGAGCGAAGACTACGCTCGCAGACAGCCCGAACAGGGGGATCAGCGTCCTGTAGGCGTCGTTGATGGTGGCCACGTTCAGGCCTGCTGTGAAGAACGCGGCGGCGGCCATTATCAGAATGGCCATGTTGATGAGCCCGGCAAGGGTCATGTTGGCGATTGTGTCTACCCTGTGGAGCCTCAGCAGCCTCTTCCTGCCCTCGGCGTCCGCCCCTTCCGCCTTGGCCTTGGTCAAGGAGGAATGCAGCACCATGACGTGAGGCATCACGGTCGCGCCTATGATCCCGACCACGAGGAACAGCTGGCTGGACCCCGTCAACGTGGGGATGAACGTCCCGCTGGCCACGGAGAGAGGGCTGGGCCTTGTGAGAAAGATCTCGTAGACGTACCCGAGGCCGACGCCAAAGACCAGCATCGTTATCATGAGCTCGACCCTTCTGAACTTCTTGCCTGCGATGGCGAAGACCACGATGACGTCGCAGGCTGAGATCCACGCGGCGTAAAGGAGCGGCACAGCCCCGTTGCTAAGGAGGTATATCGCGGAGGTCACTCCGAGGAACTC
>JASHVT010000081.1 GCA_030039515.1 Nitrososphaerales archaeon | reverse complement strand
CTTCGCGAGGACGACAAACCGAGGCCCGGAGCGTATCTGATCGCGGACAGACGGACGGGAAGGCTGGAGCCTCTTTCGGACGCTACGGGAGAGGACGTGATCGACTCGGGAAGTCTGGTCGAGATTCAAGAATACGACCCACGGCAGCACCTTGCCGTTGACATCGACGTGCTCGACGTCGGGCTAGCCAGGATAGTCGTATACATGAAGAGCGGCCTGGCAAGGACTGCTGGCGAGAGGGCCAGGCCCTGTGTCAGGTAGTGAGCGCTGGCATCTGCCCGCGCGAGTGGGAACTCGCGGAAACTCCTCGCGTCCTAAGAGGTTGCGAAAGGCACTCAGTTTGCGCGCACCATACCCCCTTTAAATACTCGGCAAAGACGCCCGAAGGGAGTGCCCCAGACTAAGGCAATTGTAAGCATAGAGAACGTCGTGGCATCCGCATCAATCAACCAGACGGTCGACCTGAACCTCATCACGAAGAACTTCGTGACGGTCGAATACCACCCTGACCAGTTCCCCGGCCTCGTATTCAGGCTAAGGAACCCGAAGACCGCTACTCTGATATTCAGCTCCGGGAAGATGGTCTGCACCGGCGCGAAGTCCGAGGAGCAGGCGAGGAAGGCAGTCGAGGAGGTGGTCAGGCAGCTGAAGAAGGGTAAGATTCCCATAAAGAACGAGGCGGTCGTAGAGATCCAGAACATCGTCGCGTCGGCCAGCCTTGGTGGGAAGGTCCACCTTGAGGAGGCCGCGCGCGTGCTGCCAAAGTCCATGTACGAGCCAGAGCAGTTCCCCGGTCTCATCCACAGGATGGCAGACCCCAAGACGGTGATCCTCCTCTTCGCGTCTGGGAAGCTGGTGTGCACCGGGGCCAAGAAGGAGAGCGAGGTGTACCGGGCCGTGAACAACCTCCACGTGACCCTCGAAGAGAAGGGTCTGATGGTCTACTAGCGGGTCCTGACCGACTTCGACATCGAGTCCAGCTGCTCCTTCGAGATCTGCTCCATCGAGTAGAGTGTCTCGGCGAGCTCCATCACGTCGGTGACCGAGTTGAGAGCGATCCCGGCCTTCGCGAGCCTCCCTCGCGCACCCTGGAGTCTGTCGATGAGCACCACCGCGTCAGTGACCACCCCTCCCTCTTGCTCCACGACCTTAGCGGATGCGAGCACAGAGTTGCCGGACTTCGATAGGTCGTCGACCACCAGGACGTTCCAGCCCGGCCTCACCTCCCCTTCTATCATCCTCTCGTCCCGGCCGGCCTTCGACCTCGTGTAGACGAGCGGCTTCTTCAGAGAGGTGGCTATGGGGGACGCCATCGTCAGCCCGCTGATCGGGATCCCGCAAATCGCGTCAGCCTTCGAGGCTTTCCTGGCCACCACACCTTCCATCGCGTCGATGACGAGGCCGTAGACCCCCGGATAGCTCGGAAGGCCCCTCAGGTTGATGAAGTACGAGCTGTCGCTGCCGTCGGGCAGAGTGAATGTCCCGAACTGGAGCGCTCCGGCCTTGACCAGCCCCTCCGCGAGGCTGCTGAGGCCACGCTTGCCGATCGAAGGCATGGAGGCAGCGTCGGGCTTTCGAGCTTAAAAACCAATTTGAAGGCTCGGCTGATGTTTGACCGAACTCTGGGTTCCATACGGAGCGGTTGAGACTCTTATTTCGATCCAGGCCGAGAATCTGGGGTCGGTCGCGGAGTCAGTCCCCGACAAGACGCAGTCAGATCTTCCCGGGCTGCCTGAGCTCGTCAAGCAGGCTGCTATGCTCTTTGTCTGCGACTCCGCTCCCTCTACCATCGGTGCGCTGAAGTCGCTCTCCCAGACAATCGCTTCGATTCCTACCCTGAGGATCGTCGCGTCTGCTCCGAAGCCTCTCGAGTCTGCGGTTCCAGACCTGAAAGGCAAGATCTCCACGCTCCCGCCTCCAATCCAGGGCTCGCAGGGCCCGGTTGCGTACTCGCCGGACATCATGGGCGAAGGAAAGAAGGTCTTCCTAGGGACAGGCAGGCCCGACCCGCTGTTCGGCGTGCTCGACGCCCAGGCCGAGGCGTGCATGAACTGGGTCGCAGGGTCGCTCCCCGAGGCGGTCGCCGCGAGGAGCGACATGGAGCCCGCCCCGTTCGCGAGGACGGCTTCCTATGACAAGATGCAAGAGCTCGCCTCAAGGATTCCAGGGAGCGAGTTCCTGACCATCGTCCCGCGAGGAGGAAGGGCAACGGACCTGAGCCATGGCGCCCCGTTCGAGGCCCTCAAGGACTCGTTCCTCGAGGTCAACATGCCGGTCTCCAAGGGACTCATCCTGGGAGCGGGTGGCGCGGGATACGATGACACATTGTCGTCATCGATAAGGGCGGCCTGGAGCGCCCTGCCCGCGCTTAGGCCATCCGGGCACCTGCTCCTCGTCGCCGAGTGCTCGGGGGGGCTGGGGTCGACCGCGCTGCAGATGCTCGCCACAGGGAGGATGGGCTGGGACGCCCCCAAGAGGAGGACCAAGTACGTCGAAGGCTTGGAAGAGATACACTATCTGGACAAGCTCAAGGAGGACTATGAGGTCCTGATACTGACCGGCCTCCCTGAGGTCTACCTAAAGTCGAAGCTGGGGATATCCACTGCCAGGGGATCAGGAGAGGCGGTGGGCCGGCTCCTCAACAAGGTAGGCAGGTCTGCCAAGGTCAACGTCGTGGCAAGGGCCGGAGAGTGCCGCGTTGTCGCGTCATAGCGGCAGCGTCGCCAGGTTCTGGGGCACGGGCACGCACATCAGGGCGAGCGCTATCATCAGCAGGTAGAACATCCGCTTGTTCTTCGACAGATCAGAGACCTCGTCCAGGAGCTGGACCTGGAGCGGGCGGCCCGCGAGCAGCAGCACCACTATCGCGATCCCCCAGTAGAAGGGCGTGTCGAAGACGATCAACAGGAGGACGCAAAGGTAGGTCGCCGCCCTCGCGCCCCTCGTCCCCCAGACGGTCGAGGCGAGGTGCCCCCCGTCGAAGGACGCCATCGGCACTATACTGACGAACGCCAGGAGGAAGCCGACTGCCGCGGCGTCCCCTACGGGAGAGAGGATGAGAGAGCTTTGCGACGGTGCGTGCGGCAACAGCCCTCCAAGCCAGTCTACGGCCGCCTGCAGCACGCTCGGATTTATCGGGCAGACCGAGACGACGGAGTTCACCGCCTGGCAGCTCGTGAGCTGGACGGCGGAGACGTACGACGTCAGGTTCCTGCATGCTTCAAGGACGACAGCGGCAAGGAGTATCGTCAGGGGTCCGACGGCCATCAGGTCGAAGTATCTGTCGCGGTTGACAAGAGGCGATCTCTGGAACGATAGGAAGCCGAGCGAGGGAAGGACCGCGGTCACCCCCGGTATTCCAGGAAGCAACACGGAGGAGCTCGGACGTGTCTTGGACCTCCTAGCGGCGTACCTGTGGCCGGCCTCCCTGATGGCTAGGATGGCGGCGACGCACGCGCCGTACTCCGCGGCGACCTGGACTCCAGCAGAAGAGGGGGCCAACGAGGAGAACTCTGACCACTCCAGAAGCGAGGCTGCCACGACCGCTGCGACGGTAAGGAAAAGAAGGATCAGCGGGATTCTCGACTTTGAGCGGACGGGCTCAGCCTTCTTCCTGATCGTCAGGACGCACTCGTCCTTCGTACCTCTCAGCCAGGGGACTAGGCCGCGCGGGTCCAGTTCGGAGCACAGCTTCTCAAAGCTATCCTTGGTCCCTGGGCCGTAGGCTATCTCATACTCCTCCTCTCCGTCCGGTAGGAGGAACTTGTCGGTCACCGTGAAGCTCTTCCTAACGAGGTCGTCGACGTCTTGAGAAGGGGACGACAAGTCTGCGCCGAACGCCGCCGGACAGGTAATAAGATGTCTCCCTGCCACCAGCAAGACTTAACCGCGAGGCGGCCTCAGTCGATGTAGTGCAGAAATCGGCGATGGCCCACGTCGGTGAGTACTCGATCCGCCGGTGCGAAGCAGGGGACATTCCCGCAGTGATACAGATCAACATGACGACGCTCCCCGAACACTATACGGACAGCTTCTACTACGACATACTGAACGAGTTTCCTGAGACTTTCCTGGTCGCCGAGCTGAACGGGGAGGTGGTCGGATACGTGATGAACAGGATAGAGTACGGCTTCTCCTATCTGAGGAGGCTTGGTCTGGCCAGGCGAGGGCACATAGTCTCGATAGCGGTGAAAGACGGGCACCGGGGCAAGGGACTAGGCACCGCCCTCATGCTCACCTCTCATGGGGAGATAGCCAGGAAGTCAGCGACGGAGTGCTACCTTGAGGTGAGGGTCTCGAACGAGAGCGCGATGAGGCTGTACGAGAAGCTCGGGTACAAGAAGACGGGGAGCCTCGAGGCGTACTACCGGGACGGCGAGGCTGCCTTCGTGATGGCCACGCGAATCGCCCAATGAGCAGGGACGCGAGCCTCTCCGACCTTGCCTGCGTTCTAGAGAGGGTCAGGGCGACCGCGAGCAAGAAGGAGAAGGTGTCTCTCCTCGCCAGCTACCTCAAGGGGCTGGAGCCGAAGGACGCTGAGTTCGCGACGAGGCTCTCGGTCGGGCGCTCGTCCGAGAGAGGGAGCGCCGACGAGGCCAGAGTGGGGTACTCCACCCTAGTGGAGGTCATCCTTGACCTGACGGGAAGGGGACAGAGCCAGCTTTCGGCAGCCTATCTGGAGCAGGGTGACCTCGGCGAGGTGGCGCAGGAGTTCCTCTCCGAGAAGAGGGCTCAGCCGCTCTTCGAAGCGCGGCTATCCCTCGACGACGTGAAGTCTGCCTTCGAAACGCTCAGGTCGGCCAAAGGAAAGGGCTCCCTGGAGCTGCGCAAGAAGGTTGTCGAGTCCCTGTTCCTCAGGTCGTCACCGGTGGAGGCGAAATACATCGTGAAGGCGTTGACAGGCGAGATGAGGACCGGGGTTGTGGATGGCCTCCTGGAGGAGGCCATCGCGGCAGCCTACTCGGTCCCGAAGGACCTGTCAGCTAGAGCGCACATGGCGATAGGAGACATAGGGTCCATGGCCCGGGCCGCGGCGTCAGGAGAGCTGGCATCGGTCAGGCTGAGGCCCTTCCATCCTGTGAACTTCATGCTCGCCGAACCTCTCCCCACGGCGGAAGAGGTGGCTGCTCACTTCTCAGGCAAGGCGTACGCGGAGTACAAGTATGACGGCGTCAGAGCGCAGGTCCACCGGCTGGACGGACTGGTCAGGATATTCTCGCGGCGGCTCGAGGACATAACCTCCAGCTTCCCTGAGGTCGAAGGGATGTTCAGGTCGGACGGCCGCGACTTCATCCTCGACGGCGAGATTGTCCCCTTCGCCGAAGGGAGACCTCTCCCATTCCAGCTCCTCCAAAGAAGGCTGAGGAGGCAGAGGAGCTTCGAGCAGGCGGCGCAGAAGGCCCCGGTCATGTACTTCGCGTTCGATGCGCTGCTTCTTGGGGAGGACGAGCTCGTCGACGAGCCCCTTGGGAAGAGAAGGGATGCCCTGACTGAGGTGATCGGCGGGTCGGGAGCCGCGCTCGCGCACTCCGACCTGGTCGGGAGCTCCGAAGAGGTGGCCGAGTCGTTCAGGAGAAGCAGGGACCTCGGCTTCGAAGGGCTGGTTGTCAAGGACCCTGAGAGCAGGTACAGCATGGGGCGCAGAGGCTCGGGCTGGGTCAAGCTGAAGGAGGAGCTCGACACAATCGACGCGGTGATCGTGGCGGCCGAGTATGGAAACGGGAAGAGGGCGGGAGTGATTTCTGACTACACGTTCGCAGTGCTCGACGGCGGGGAGCTGAGGACTATAGGGAAGGCGTACAGCGGCCTCACGGACGCGGAGATCGGAGAGATGACGAAGAGGCTCAAGGAGTCCACGGTCAAGAACCAGAGGTACAGGATGGTCGTAAGACCGGAGATTGTGATAGAGGTCGCGTTCGACAGCATCCAGAGGAGCGACAGGCATGACAGCGGTTATGCCCTGAGGTTCCCCAGGATCAAACGGATCAGGACGGACAAGGCGGTCTCGGACATCGACACGATGGAGAAGGTCGAGCGCATATTCTCCTCCCAGAAGCTCAAGGTAGAGTGAACGCAGCGAGTCGCTCGGGGGCTTATATCGGCGCCCCTGGGTTCCATCCCGGATGTACGCCCAGATCCTGCTAGCCGCGTCGCTGGGCCTCGCAGCCTACCAGGACATCAAAGACAGGGCTGTCAGCGACCTCGTGTGGCTCCCAGCGCTCGCCGGAGTAGCGTACATCGTCTACTCGATGGTCACAGCCGCGAACCCTCCGGTCGAGCTAGAGGTGATCAAGGTGGGTGTCATCGGCGGCGTCGCTCTGGTCTTCGTTCTGATAGGCGCGGTCGGGCAGGCAGACGCGATAGCGCTCGCATTCGTCGCGGCTGACCCCTACAGGGTCTCGCCGATCTTCCCCCTTGTCGCGGCCGGTGGAGTGGCCGCCGTCCACATAGGCTACGAGTTCGCGGTCGGAAACGCCAGGGGAACGAAGACCATCCCCATCGAGAGGTTCCTCAGAGAGCAGAAGTGGATACCGAAGGC
>JASHVT010000080.1 GCA_030039515.1 Nitrososphaerales archaeon | reverse complement strand
ATCGTGATGCGATTCTCTCACGGCAGGGCCGAAGAGCCGAGACGAATCAGGTAGTCTCCGTTGCGGGACGAGTCCGGGCACGTCGGATCGTTGGACCGGGCCTGGATGTTAGTCAGACGTCGTCTCAATCAGCTGCTTTTCGAAGGCGCGGACGTAGTTCCTTGTATCGAGAATCCTGGCCTTCAGCTCGCTCGCGAAAAGCAGCGCAGTTTCTGTGGTCTCTCCAGTCAAGGTCACTACATTGACCTTCGCCCCCGTGTCTATCCCCTTTATCGCCGACCGGAGGAGTTCGATCTCCGTCACCTCGTTGTAGAAGTCGAAGGCGAACGTGCTCGACTGGTCTCTCGCTACGAATCCGAATCTGTGCATGGTGCCTGACCTGCCCTCAAGCAAGGGAGGCTCGACTATCTCAAGCCCAGCCCTATTAGCTGCGACTTTCAGTTCCAACCGCTCGACTTCCATGTCGGTGCGTCTCAGATGTGGGGAGGCCCGTGGAAGGAGCTCTAAAAGCGATAAGGACTGGGAATCCATGTTTCTGCTAAAGGCGGTTCTCGCCCAGAAGGCCTGCCGCGTGCCTACTGAAGTTCCCGGACGGAGAGCCCGGAGAACCTCGAACCCAACGGCCGGCCGCTATCAGACTTTAATCGTCTCCACCCGGGACTGTCGGAGGACAAGGAGAGATCTCAATGGTCGCGTATCCTTACTTCTACACCCTCTTCGCCCTCTGGCTGTTCTGGCTTGCCTATTGGATAGCGTCTGCCGTCTTCGAGAGGGCGACGAACCGAGCAAAGGAGACCCGGAGGAGGGTGAGGGGGACCGGCTACCTGTTCATCGTCCTGCTGCTCTTCATGCTCAGCCCCTTGGGCTTCACAGGAGTCTTCGGGATGATGTTCTACTTCCCCTCGGCTGGTCTGAAGGCCGTCGGGCTGCTTTTCACCGCCTCAGGCGTGGGGCTGGGGATTTGGGCGAGGAGGCGTCTTGGTGGAAACTGGAGCGCAGTTCCGGCCCTGAAGGAGGGGCACACTCTCGTCACGACCGGGCCCTATTCCCTAGTCCGCCATCCTATCTACACCGGGATATTGACGGGTCTGGTAGGCTCAGCGATAGTCCTAGGCACCTATGGGAGCCTGGTCGCGATGAGCCTGTCCGTCCTAATCGTGGTGATCAGGGTGCGCCAGGAAGAAGGTCTGTTGCGAGAACAGTTCGGGCAGGAATACGACGACTATCGGAAGAGGTCCAAAGCGATAATCCCTTGGCTGCTCTAGCTTGCAGTGGTCTGCGGGTTGGCTCTTACTCTCGGCGCAGTCCGATACCATCGCAACCTTTGCTGATGGGTTTTGCGACTACGGGTCTATATGAAACCCGAGGACCCTATAGCCGGGCTCTCCCTGGAGGACCTTCCTTCGAGGACGCACGCAAGCATGAACTCGGCGACATCTGCGCGTGAGATCCTCACCGGTATGTCTCCGGTCAGAGGGCCGACATGGTACCTTCCTGTCCTAGGGCCGTCTGTGAGCAGGGGAGCTCTCACGATGGTCCAGTCTAGGTTGCTATCTGCTACGACCCGCGCCGCGGCGAGGCTGTCGCGGACCAAACTCGAGTTCATCCTTGGAAGTATCCCTCTGATGACTCTGTGTGCGAAGGAAGGCCGATCGTGCGCGTCCTCGACCGCCGTGTTCGACAGGACGACCAGTCGCTCTACATGCGTTTCCCTCATCGCAGTGACCATGTTCACTGCGGCCACCGTCATCAAGTCGATCGGCGAGTCCCTCTTCCGCCCAACTACGCTCGCCACCGCGGTGCAGCCGGTGATCACGTGCCGGACAGCCTGAAGGTCCATCACGTCCCCCTGAGTCGCTTCTACGAAGCCTGCTAGATCGCCAAAGGCGCTCGGCGTCCTTGCCAGCGCTGCCACGTCCAGGCTCCTACCTTTTGATTGTAGGAGGAGCTGGCGGCCCGTGCGCCCTGTCGCCCCGAATATGGCCAGCTTGGCCTTAGGTTGGACGGGCAAGTCAGTCTCGAACAAACTGTCGGGGCACGCGTGTTATAATCAGGTGCCCTTGGAGTATGCTTCCGAAGGAGAAGCTGGCTTCTCAAGTAAGGATTCGATTAAATAGTTTCCAATGGCGAGGCCGTTCGCAAAAGAAATTGCCGAAGTGGGAGTGCTATCACTGTGGCTACATAACCGAGGAAGGGAAGAGCCCAGAGGAGTGCCCCGCCTGCCATGCAGCGTTAGCGTTCTGGCTTGAGGCGCCGGAGCTAAGCGTCGCCAAGGAAGTGCGGGATTTGTTGCAGAGGGTCCCAATATTCAAGGGACTAGAAGAGAGGAGGATGGCAGACGTGGCGAAGGCGTTCCGGGAGGCGGCCTTCGACGAGGGTACGAGGATAGTAAAGGAAGGCGAGCAGTCCGTAAGCTTCTCAATCCTGACGGAGGGCGAGGCGGAGGTCAGGAGCGGAGATCGTGTCATCGCGACCCTCCGCCCGTATGAGTTCTTCGGAGAACTCGCCGCGCTAGGCACGCATAGCGCGAGGACGGCGGACGTGATTGCCACCGCCCCGTGCAAGTGCCTGGTCGCGATCCAGCCCGAGTTCCAACGCATCCTGTCGACCTACCCCACGGTAGCAGGCAACGTTCTAGGCGAGGTTCGACGCAGATACCAGCCAAAGGGCTGATGTCGCCGTCCAGTGACTTCCAAGCTTAGACGAACTCGTAGCGACCTTCGGCGTCACCTCAAACCGCGTCCAGCATGACCGTGGTCTAGCCGAGTGGGGCTGACGGACCGGGAGGAGAGAATTGTCGGAGGCGCTGAATCCATGGCCTGATGGCAGGTCCCATCGGTTCATTGTGCGGCGAGAAGGCGCAGAGAAGCCCCTAGGCAGTCGAGGAATCCTGCCCACTGCAACACCACAAGCCACGCGACTAGGACTGGGAGGAACAAAGACAGGAAGCCGAGCTTCGATGTCTTGTGATGGAACACGACGCTCCCCACTGCGACGCCAAGTGATCCTCCCACGATTGAAATCAGGATGAGCGTGGACTCGGGAATCCGCCACTTGTGGCGGGTCGCCCTTGCCTTGTCCAGGCCCATTGCGGCGAAGCCGACCGCCCCTGTGAACAGCAACCAATATCCGAGGGCTTCGTAGAACGGGTCGCTTTGGAGGCAGCTCAGCACATACGACTACGGCTCGGGATCGGAATAAGAACCATTTCTTACCTGTACGCGCGGTTCATCGCGCCTCCGCGGGGACACTCTCATGCGGCCGCTGGGCTTCGTCGGCCTACTAAATCATGATGGCATCGTGCAGGCCCCTGAAGTGTTCGTCGCCTGTAACGACCTTCAGCCCCCTCCCCCTCGCGGTTGCCAGCACGCATGCGTCGACCAGACCCCACCCCTTCACCTTCGGCCTGCGCTCGGCGCTCATCCTACCAGCGGCTTCCGCGGTTTCGTCGTCGAGCGGCGAGATCATGGTCTTGCTCCTGATGAATTTCAGCCTCTCTTCGGGATTCATTCCCTCGCGGATGTACTTGTCAGTGAACTCGGCTACCACCACGGATGGCGTTATCGCGTCGCCTTTCTCGATGAAAGGTCTGGCCGCCTTCCCCCTCTCTGTGCCCGCGAAGTACTCGATCCAGGCGAATGTGTCGATTATCTCGATGTGCGTTCACCCTGGAACTCCTCGTGCTCGCGCTCGGTCAGCTTGAGCTTGGTCTGCCGGTCCACCCCGAACATGCTCGGAGGGACCCCCTCGGCGCTCTCGATTAGCGAGTTGATCGTCTGGTCGAGGGATTCCGCATGCCTGCTTTTCATCAGCCTCTTCAGCTTCTCCAAGGTGGTCTCCTTCACTGCGATGGTCGTCATGACGATGACATCGATATAGCATATAGTCTATAATATATAGCTTGCCGAGCCGAAGAGTCAACTGTGTTCCGCCGTCAAAGCTTGTGAAGGACCTTGCGCCGTGCATAGGATTCATTGCGCCTCCGCCGGGACAACTACTCATCCAGCGTTGGGCTATAATTACTCCACGAGCTGAACACGTCGCCGAAGCTTCGTGCGTACACTCGGAGCATTTCAACGCCATCTTCTATGGCCGCCCTCCTGGATCCGCCCCTCCCCCTTGCGGGGGAAGCTTGGACCCATGGCTCACTCTTCTCGGGAGTGGCTT
>JASHVT010000079.1 GCA_030039515.1 Nitrososphaerales archaeon | reverse complement strand
TCGCCCGGGATGAAGCCGTCGCAGAAGAGAGTCACTTCGCTTCCGACGGTCATGACCACTCGGCCAGGGGAGGACTCTTCCAGGGAGTGTGCCACGTCGGCCGCTCGGGAGATGTAGCCCACAGTCTCCTCATGCCCGCGATCCCACATCTCGGGAGAGAACCAAACCTCCAGCCCCTGCTCCAGCGCGAGCTTCGATGCCAATTCGAGCCGGCCCAAGTCCAGCCCCTGGAGTCGGACTGCGTTACAGTGCAGATCCTTGCGAATTATCTCTATCTCGCGTCGCACTATGGACGGGTCGAAGTCGGGGCGCCAGTTCTGCCCCATCATCTCTCGGCCGACATCGTAGCAGACGCCCTTTCTTCTCATGCTTGATTCCTTACGCTCGTGGGCAGGGGATTTGAATACGCCTACCTCCAACGGTTGGAAGGACCGTCGAGGACGTGTCGGTTGGCACGAACGCACCCTACGAATTGACATTCATGGGCTCGATGCAGCACACAAGAGATAGCCGGAAACAGGCCCCGACAGCCAATCAGGGTTCGTCCCGAGCATATTGAGTAGCCCGGCTAGATTATTATGGGATGTGGTTAGTATCTCTCGCCGCGGATGTACTAGGCCGCGTTGCCGCACTTACGGGAGCGTCAATAGAGGGAGTGATGATTAGGAGGCTTGGTCTTCGCTTGCAGAAAGGACGACGCCCTAAGTCGCCAATACGCCGTCGAGTGACTCTTCCAGGATTGATCAGTCGCAAAAAAGTCGATGCTACTGCCGCAGACCCGGCACATCGACCGCCTCCTCGATTTTGCCGATTGGGGACAGCGACATCACCACTCGATAGAAGAGATACGCGGTCATGATGTACAGGACCTCAGGCACAAGGCTCGCGGATGGGTAAGAGGCAAGACTGTAAGTAGTGAGGGTGTCGGTGGCCAGGGCTGCAAAGAAACCAATTATGGCGACTCCGAGGAATCTCACATGTTTCCTGAGGGTCATGTCTGATGTCCTCCTAACACCAGCGACCATGGCGGCTGCGGGGTAGCCGAATACAACTATTATCAGGGCGAACAGGAACAATGGGAACCAGCTGCCATCACCCGTGGGAATAGATCCCACCGCGTAGATTTCCCACCGAGAGACCTGCGACGGAGGTAGCCCACCCAATATCGAATTACCAAGAGCCTCCATTAGGCCCAAAAACAGAAGGACGTAGAATGGGACTCGGACCTTCGGCCACCGGAAAACGCTCCTGTGAAAGAAGTCCATATCCATCGTCACGAGGATTGTTCTGTCTACGAACGCGAAAATTGCCACGAGAAAGCCTAGAAGGGCTAGCATGGGAAAGACCTCGAACACGATGAGAGGCCCGGGGAGGGTGATCAGGGCTGGTTGGGTGGATGAAGGGGGGCTGATTAGGTAGCCTAACACTGAAACGACCAGTAACATAATCGCTCCCGCCGTCCAATGCGCACGGCTCCGATAGAGCGGACTGACGAACGCCCTCCCCATTCTCATGGCTCTATATGCGGCGAAAGCTAGGATGGCGCCCGAAGTAAGGAAGCTCAGCGCCTCGATCAGGCCGAAGATTTCACTTGACATGAGCGACGACCTCCATGCCCGTGCTTGACACTGAGAACCTGAAGTAACCGTGAAGCGGTGGTAAACCAAGCATCTTCTTAACTCGGAAGAGAGGCGTGATTGCGAGCCCCTCCTCGTAGAGTCTCATCTCGATGACGCCGTCGAAGAGTTGTTCCATCGTGGTCAGAGTGTTTGGCGGGTGCATCCCATCCTCTGCCAGCGCAAAGACCACAGAGTCCTGCTGCTTCAGGTCCGACAGGAGCTGTGACCAATAGGAATACATCGACTCCACAGGATTCAGAACGAGCAGGGGAGACAGGACGTCGGTTGCCACTCTGACCCGCCTGTCCTTGTTCCTGTGGACTGCCTCCTTGATGTTGAAGCTAATCGAAGTAGCGTCCTTCAGTTCGCACTTGACGGGAGAACCTGAACTGGAAATCCACTCGGGTGTTCGTTCTGTACCTATGCCCACCCCCTTCATGTCTCGGAGGACGTCCGAGACAGGCCTGTGAGTCGCGTAGAGGCAGTAGTCTCCTTGTATAAGGCCTGAACGGATGAACCAGTAACCTAGGACCTCCTTTCCTATGCCAGGAGGGCCCACAACAAGGATCGAGGACTTGTCAGGATAGCCGTCTTCACCCAGCAGGTGGTCCAGGGATGGTACTCCGGTAGAGACCAAACACATTCCATGACAGGACCTATGAGTTAAGCGTTGGTTACCCCGTTAACCAATGGAAAATGCTGAAACATCGAATTGCTCGAGTCAAGTCCCATTCACCGTACATGGTTCATTCTGGGCTGTCGAGGTCTACCCCGGCTAGGATAAATCTGCATCGGATTGATTTTCACCCAGGGTCGCGATACCCGTTCGAATGCGGTCGTCGTCGGTTCTTGAACCCAGCTTGGTCCAAATCCTATCCGAAGTCGCAGGAATGGCAGAGTCCATGTTTCGCTATCAATCGAGTCCATCAGGGAGGATTTCATCCACTAAGAGTTGACACCCTTCCCGTCCTTTTGACAGATCAAGGGAACCCGAGAGCGTAATCCATTTTATGGAGCTGCCCAACATGGCGAAGTGAACAAGGATGCGAAGGCACCTCTACAGGAAGCAAGTAATGAAAACGGGCCTGGCGCTGATTCTGGTCCCTTTCGCGAGCACCTTCGCTTTTTCCTTATTGGATGAACTCCTTGGAGGATTGCAGTCAGGATTGGCGCTATACTATTTCTTGACTGTGGGCACATTCGCTGTTGTAGGATTTTCTCTCCTGATAATATCTCTCTTTTTGCCTTCAGGACCCGATGAGAGGCCGACGTTTACCGAGGAACTCTTGGGAAAGGAGAGGATGCAGTATGGCTCCTTCGCAACGGGCAACTGGAGGGAGGTGCTTGACGAAGAGGAGAAGAGAGAAGCCGAAAGACGGAGGGGAGCCTCTTCCGCACCCGAGTCGTAAACCTAAGTCTTTACACGAGACTTCAGTGAGATATGGCGAAGCTCTGGAGAGTGAAGGTGACGATGCCCCAAGGAGCTGATAGTAGAGCACCCATCCAGCAACTATGACTAAGGACTCGGGAGGGAGAGACATAGGAGAGTCATTCGGCAAAACATAAGTTATTCTTAAATAGACTATGAGAATGATATCGAGCTTGCGCGATGGTGCGAATTGGTCCTCTACTGATTATTGCCTGCGTCGCGGGGACGGTCGCGGTAGGATACGTGTTTGCCTTAAATGTAGGAGCATCCAACTCGCAAGTCATATCGTCAACCACGGGAGTGCCTCATGAGACGTATGTCGCATACACCTTTGAAGTGGAACCTCTAAACTCGACTTTCAATCTCGCTCCTGGCGCGAGCGGAGTGTCAGTGTTTCAAATTGACTGCGCTGTTCCAGAAACGTTCTATGTGGGCCTAATTCC
>JASHVT010000078.1 GCA_030039515.1 Nitrososphaerales archaeon | reverse complement strand
CAACATGCGATGCAACATGATTTAAGGTCTGCGACGTGACCTCATAACACCATCCTCTCCAATAACGCTTCAACCAGGTTCGCTATCTTCTCCTGCTCGTCTTCCGTCAGCTTCTTGGATCCAGTTTGCGCCAGGTCGAGCAGTCTCTTGACATCTTCGGCCTTAATGAGATTCAGGCAAGTCGCGATGAACACCGTCGCTATCGCTTCCTTGATGTTCTCACGCGCTTGTTGAACTGTCCTGCCATATGATCCGATGGACAAGGGGCGCCCCGAGTCACCCTTCACTCTACCCTTGGAGCTGAGAGCGGCAGCTTCCTTCAAGCCTAACTCACCGGCCGCGACCCTAAGATGACTGGCTAGCACGCCCATCTGACGCGGCGTCAAAGACGACACAGCCACGAGCGACTCGGCGAGCTCTGACACAGCTGGTATTCATACAATTTTGTATTAATACATGCCGCCCTGCGAATTACACATATACTGAATGTCTGGAATATTAATTGAAGTTCTTATATCTTTAACACTTCCTCTTCTAATTAATTATAGGACAGATGGTTGAACCAGAAACGTGCTCTTATTTACTTCAATAATGGGACGAATGCGTGAGTTAGATGGGTCGAAGAAGGAAGAAGACGCTACGAGTAGTCCGCCGGACGCTGCCAAAGGTGTTCGCATGTCCTCGTTGCGGGATGGTCACCATCAGGATTGCCTCAGAAGAGGACGAAATCTCACATGACAACGTCTTCAAGATCACATGTGGGAATCCCGGGTGCCCTCTCCACAGCGGCCGCGAATTCAGATACGCGACAAAACGAGCCGACATCGACGTCTACAACACCTTTGTAGACGAATACGCTCGTGCCGGTGCATAGATTGCAGGGGCTCGGGCGCGTTGAAAAGTACCTAAAAGAAAGTACCAACAGAGGCACGGTCTGCGCAGCCCTTATCGATCCTGAGGACTTCAGTCCAAGTCGTGCCGCGGAGACTGCGAAGGCCGCGGTGAAGGCAGGGATTTCACTCATCCTGATAGGCGGCTCCACAATCTCTGACCAGGGAAGGCTGGACAGGGTTGTGATGTCTGTGAAGAATCACGTGAGCACACCAGTAATCCTGTTCCCAGGCAACGTGACGGGGGTGTCGCATCACGCTGATGCAATATTCTTCAGCAGTCTCTTGAACTCAACCAACCCCTATTTTTTGATTGGTGCCCAGGCTTTAGGCGCGCCAGAGGTCAGGAAAGCAAAACTGGAGGCCATACCCATGGGATATCTGGTGTTCGGGGACTCTAGCGCGACCGGCTTCGTTGGTCAAGTCAACCGGTTCCCTCCGACAAAACCTAACCTCGCGGTCATCTACGCCATGGCCGCGGAGTATCTGGGAATGAGGACCGTCTACCTCGAGGCGGGGAGCGGCACCTCGACTCCCATACCTGCTGAGACAATTCGCATGGTAAGAAAACTCTACGGCGGAATCTTAATCGTAGGGGGCGGAATCACGAATGGGAAGGCAGCAGCCAACGCGGCCAACGCTGGGGCCGACATCCTAGTCATCGGGAACCTGCTTAGCTCTCCAGGATTCGAAGTAAGGCTAAGGGAGATAGTCTCGGCTATCCGGAACCGCCGCACATCTTCACGCCGGTGAGCGAATCACACACTCTCGGCGGACTCGCGGTTTGAAACCACAAAATCGACCAGTCTGTTTGCCCGAGGACCGATTCGGCCAGTCCTTAGGACTTAAGTCCTACGAGGAGTCGCTGCCCTTCAGATGTCCTTCTCCGCGGAGGCTGCGTGGGCCCGCGTCAAGACGCTCGCACCCTTTCCAGTCAGCCTCGACTGGTACTACGCCGACATTCTCCAGCAGTACGACTCGGCATGGCAGACTGCAACCTCGGCAAGGGCCAAGGGAATAGATCCGACACAGGAAATAGAGAGCAAGACGGTCTTCGACCTCGCGGACAGGGTCAACCAGATGCTCCGCCTCGACCAATTCAACGGCTTGGTCGACAGGCTGAGAGAGCTTCTGCGGTCCACTTCAAAGGAGCGCGCAGCTCTAGCAATCTCTCAAGAGATAGCGCTTGGGAAGTTCGGGGCCCTCGAACGAGGCGAGGCGCTGAACTATGGAGTCAGGGCCGGCCTCGCTGTGATGACCGATGGCGTGACAGTCGCGCCGCTCGAAGGGATCTCGAGCGTCACCATAAAACAGAACGCAGACAACAGCGACTACGTTTCAGTCTCATACGCGGGACCCATGCGCTCCGCTGGCGGGACGGAGGCAGCGTTCTCTCTGGTCATCGCAGACGTCACGGGCAAGAAGCTAGGTCTCGGCAACTACAGGGCGGACAAGCTCGAAATCGCCAGATTTGCCGAGGAGCTCCGAATCTACGAAAGAGAGGTCGGAAGCTTCCAGTTCAAGGTGACCGACGACGACATCAGGACGGCGATATCGAACCTGCCAGTAGAGATTGACGGGATAGAGACAGACCCCATCGAGGTCGTTGTGCACAGAGGGCTGAAACGGGTCTCGACGGACAGGCTCCGGGGCGGCGCACTCAGGGTTCTGAACGACGGCGTCATCGGCAGGGCGAACAAGCTCTCGAAGAAGCTCGCCAGCCTTAACATCACAGGCTGGGACTTCCTCGCCCAACTCAGGGGCGCCACACAGCAGACGACTAACGAGACCGAGAAGGCCGGTGCGCACTTCGAAGAGGTGATTTCGGGGCGCGCTGTCCTGTCGATGCCCAAGCGGAGGGGAGGATTCAGGCTAAGGTACGGCAGGTCGATGAACACGGGCCTCTCGACCGTGGGGATACACCCTGCGGTCGCCGCCCTTCTCGACTACCCGGTGGTCACAGGGACCCAGGTCAAGGTTGAGATGCCTGGCAAGGCGGCCACCATCGCATTCGTCGATTCGATCGGCTGCCCCACAGCGCTGCTCAAAGACGGGTCGGTCGTCAGGGTCCCGACCATCGCTGACGCTGAGCGGCTCCGTCCTTTCTTGGAGAGGATAATAGACTTGGGAGACATACTTGTGAGCTACGGCGATTTCCTTGAGAACAACAAGGCCCTTCCTCCGTCGCCGTATGTCTCAGAATGGTGGGTGCAGGACCTGCGCGCTGCCTTGGACCAAGTCCCGCACGCATACGACAAGTTGTCTGCGGAGGGCCTCTCGAAAGACACGGTCGCATCAATCTGTGTCAGACCTCTAGGGGACGGACTGGGCGGCAGGGAAGCGCTCGCCATCTCAAGGGCTCTGGGCATACCGCTCCACCCGATCCTTACGCCGAGGTTCGACGGGGTCGACAAGACCAGTCTGGTGGCGCTGAGGAGCCGGACCCGTGCAGAGGGTCCTCTGCTCTTGATCGACGTCTCTGACCCCGAGACTCTTCGCACCCTCCGGAACTGCCTTGTCGAGCACCGGATCGAAGGAAGCGACGCGATCGTCGAAGGAGACTGGGCCCTAATCTTCGGGGCGCTCCTCAGAGTCGGGGAAGAGGTCGACCCCGGGCCGGCCTCGGAGGACTCGATTGGACTCGTGTACCGGGCTTCGGGGATCCGCCTCGGGCGGCAGCATACAACGACCGTGGGCGTCCGGGTGGGAAGGCCGGAAAAGGCGATGGCGCGACGTCTGAAGCCTCCGGTCCATACCCTCTTTCCTGTAGGATTCGCGGGGGGGACTTCTAGGGACATATTCGCCGCCGCGCGACATCCTGACTTCAAGGCGGAGGTGGTGAACCTCTACTGCCACAATTGCCGTGAGAGGCGGATGACGTCCAAGTGCGAAAGCTGTGGCGGAACGACAATCCCGTACAAGTCGTGCCCGAAGTGTGGAATGACGACCGTGGAAGACACGTGCGCGAACTGCAAGGGGAAGACCCTCCCCTACTCGGAGATAGAACTGGATCTGAGGAGTAGGCTAGCCAGAATCAGGGCAAGAATGCCATATGACGCCTCCAAGCCGGTCAAAGGAGTGCGCGGGCTCACGAGCGTCACGAAGACGCCTGAGTCGTTGGAGAAGGGGATCGTCAGGAGCCGGCACCAGACTTACGTGTACAAGGATGGCACGTTGCGGATAGACGTGACAAACGCGCCTCTGACGCACTTCAGGCCTAGAGACGTGAAGTCGTCGCCGGAGAGACTCGCGAGCCTCGGTTACTCCCTAGACTACGAAGGGAAACGTCTGGAAAGGGACGACCAGGTCCTCGAGCTCAAGCCGCAGGACGTGATAGTCCCTGAAGAAATCGCGGACGACCTGGTAAGGATGGCCCAGTTCATCGATGATGAGCTAGAGAACGTATACGGACTCCATCCATTCTACAACGTGCAGAAACCATCAGACCTGCTGGGGAAGCTCGTCATGGGCCTCGCACCGCATACCTCCGTGGGCGTAGCCGGAAGGATAGCAGGGCTGTCGTCCACTCAGGTTTGCTTCGCCAATCCTTACTGGCACGCTGCCAAGAGGCGTGACTGCGACGGAGACGGGGACTCGCTGATCTTGCTTGTGGACGCGCTGGTCAACTTCTCCCTCCAGTACGTGCCGCAGCAGATAGGCGGCATGATGGACACGCCTCTGCTGGTACAGCCGATACTCCTTCCTGCCGAGGTCGACGAACAAGCGCACAACTTCGACGTCGCCTTCTCCTATCCGAGAGGCTTCTACGAGAAGACGCAGAACTCTCCGAGCCCCGGGTCGATTGGAGAGGCCTTCGACTCGATTGGATCGAGACTTGGAAGTGACACGCAGTTCTATGGCTACGGATTCACCCATCCCACATCCTCGATCACGACTAAGCGCTCCAGGGCGGCGTACTCGACACTGCGCAGCCTGAACGAAAAGATCTCGAAGCAGATAGAGGTCGCCGCGGCGGTAGACGCGGTGTCTACCCGGGAGGTCGTCGAGTCGATAATCAAGACGCATCTGATCAGGGACATCATGGGAAACGCAAAGAAGTACGCAACTCAGGCGTTCAAGTGCAGGAAATGCGGAATCACCCTGCGGAGGCCCCCGTTGTCATCTTCATGTCCCAACTGCGCGGGCGAAATCAGGGGGACCCTCACCCGCGCATCGGTAGAGAAGTACCTAGCCATCGCGCAGAGGCTCGCACGCGACTACGATGTCGACCCGTATCTTAAGAGCAGGCTCGAAATCCTGCAGAGGGAACTCGGCCAACTGTTCCAGGGCCCCGGCAGGGCCGACCAGCTGGAGCTCACGGACTTCTTCAAGCCTGCGCTAGCCGAGGGGATGAGCCGGTAGTCACCGGGGGAGCCCAAGGCTTCCCGACCCCTTTTGGCGCTCGCACAGGATTGCGCCAGTCCTCTCCGCGCAGCCAACCCATCGACTCGGCAAGTGATTTAATTATGAAAGAGCATCGCCTTGGGTTCAGTTGACTGACTCCGGAATAGAGCAGGCAGACCCGGAAGTAGCGCAAGCCATACTGAAAGAGCTCGAGAGGCAACGTAACACGCTCGAGATGATACCTTCGGAGAACTTCACGAGCTTGGCCGTGCTGGAAGCGCTTGGCACGGTTCTGACAAACAAGTATTCTGAAGGGTACCCGGGAAAGAGATACTACGGGGGCAACGAGTTCGTGGACCGGATTGAGACGGTCGCGATAGAGAGGGCGAAGAAGCTGTTCGGCGTGCCGCACGCCAATGTGCAACCCTACTCAGGATCGCCTGCAAACTTCGCAGTCTACACTGCACTATGCAAGCCCGGAGACACGATAATGGGTCTCAATCTGACCGACGGCGGCCACCTGACGCATGGGTGGAAGACCAGCGCCACGGGGATGTTCTTCAACAGCGTCCCGTACCATGTCAGAGCCGACGGCTACATCGACCTCGACGAGGTGGAGGAGCTCGCCACGCGCAAAAGGCCCCGAATGATATGGGTCGGAGCTACGGCCTACACGAGAGAGTTCCCGTTCAAGGAGTTGGCAAGGATAGCTGACGGAGTCGATGCCTACCTAGTGGCAGACGTGTCGCACATAGCCGGCCTGATAATAGCAGGCGTGCACGCAAGCCCTGTGCCTTACGCGCACATAGTGATGACAACGACGCACAAGACGCTGAGAGGACCGAGAGGCGCGTTGCTACTCGTCACCGACAAAGGCCTGAAGAGGGATCCGGAGCTTGCGGACAAGATAGACAAGGCTGTGTTTCCCGGCCTGCAAGGCGGTCCTCATGACAACAACACTGCCGCCATCGCGGTCGCGCTGCAAGAGGCTTCGACCCCAGCTTTCAAGCAATACGGCGAACAGACCGTCAAGAACTCGAAGGCGCTAGCCGGCTCGCTGATGACGAGAGGGCTGAAACTCGTCACTGACGGGACGGACAACCACATGATCCTCGTCGACCTGACGCCGCTCGGGACCGGAATGGGGATGTATGCCCAGGACGCGCTCGAACTCGCGGGCATCGTGGTAAACAAGAACACGATACCAAAGGAGCCTGCAAGCCCGTTCTACCCCAGCGGGATCAGGCTCGGCACCCCTGCGCTGACCACCAGAGGCATGAGGGAACCGGAGATGGAGATGATAGGAGCATTCATCGCCTCGTCGATGGACGAGATAAGGCCATACACGATGCCAATGGAGAAAGAGGCCAGGCGCGAAGCGATAAAGAAATTCAGAAGCGGGATATCGCAGAGCTCCAAGCTGAAGGAGATCAGGGCCGAGACGGTGGAACTCTGCAGGAGGTTCCCGCTCTATCCGGAGCTCCCAAGGGCTTGACCCGCTTTCACTGCGCCGCCATAGACCCGAAGGTCAGGAGCCACGCCGGGTGAGCAGTTAGGCCGACTGGCAGCTTCTTAGCCAAAGGAACTCTGACGAAGATGCGCCGGTATGCTTAAGAACGATGTGACTGTGATATCGAACGAATGAGCAAAGACAACGCGCCCATGCCCGCGTCGAGCGCAGGTCTACTGACCTTCTTCAACGAAGAGACCGAGGGAGTGAAGATAAGACCTGAACTGATTCTGATTGGCGCCATAGGGCTCATAGCTGCGTCAATTGTCATTAACGTCATCTAAGTCGAAGACGAACCCCGCGACCGAGGCTCTCGCCAGTCGCTACAGGCACCTATTTGTTCTCCCCTCCACCGGAGTGTTGCTGGTCTACGCTGGGATCCTCACTCTGGGGCTTTGTTTCGCCACTTCGCGGGCAATCCTACTCCCTGTGTTCGCGTTCGCGTACGGCATCTTCCTGCTCTCAGTCATCGTGATTTCGAGCGCGCTGAAGCTCGCGAACCCAAAGACCATCGGCAGCACTAGGAGAATAGTCGCGACGATGATTGCGGGGGAGGCGGTCTGGTTACTGCTCGTCGCCTGCGGCGCGATCTACGGGCTAGTCACCGGCTCGCCGAGCGCACTGGCAGACACGGCAGTCTTCGGAGCCTTCGTCTGCGCGGGGATCGAGTTCCTCATCATCAACGGCGTGTTCACAAGCAGCACAGTCCTGTCTTCCGTTCTCGCGGCCGTCTTCCCGTTACCGATGATCGCGGTGGTTAAGCTCGCGAAGCTCACAGGCCCGATCGGACTGGGAGCCATAGCTGCCGGAGCGCTGTCATTCATCACAATCGCGGCCTTCATACCTCTTCTGAGAGGGAAGAAGACTAGCCAAGGCCAGAACTCCCTGAGTCTGTTCCGCGCCTTCATGAAGACCTGGGTCGGCGGCGACTCCGGTGAGCTCGAAGGCATAATCTCCGGACACGCAGAGACGGCGAGGGTGGTCACCAAGGTCATGCGGCTCAGGTCGGCGAAGGGAGACACGTTCGTGGTGTTGCCAGGAATCCATCCGGGTCCCTTCTTCCCGCTCGGGAGCTACGACCTGCCGGGCGTCATCTCAAGAGCCTTCAAAGAGTTGGGGCCGACCATGACGTTGCATCGGCCGGGCGGCCACGAGAGAAACCTGACCGCATCCTCGAGCACGACGGAATACGCAAGGAAGTTGAGGGACTTCTCCTCATCAATTCAAGTCTCTGTCGAACCCGCCGAGATGAGGGGCCCCATACGCTCGGAGGTGGGAAGGGCCACAGTCAATTCTTGGTCATTCTCACAGGACTTGGTGGCGACGATTTCCTTCGCCCCTCTCGGCTCAGACGACCTGAGAGAGGAGGTTGAGCAGGAGTTGGGAGATCTGGGGAGGGCGACGGGCCTTGAGACATGGGTCGTGGACGCCCACAATTCCATCGAACCCCAGTTGGAGACTCCCGATATCGGCGACTCTGGCTGGAGGCGTCTGTTCGAGACGGTGACCGGAGCAGAGGCGAGAGGCTTCAGGGTGGGGTACTCGAACTCGAAAGAGCTCGGGTTCCGCCCACAGGGAGACCTGACTGAGAACGGGGTCGGTCTTCTGATGCTCGAAGCCGGTGGGACCAAGTCAGTCCTTCTTTTGGCGGATTCGAACAACTCGGTGCCCGATCTGCGCGCCAAGACTTCAGATAGACTCGAGTCAGCCGGATACCATCTCATCGAATTCTGCACTTCGGACACGCACAACCTGGCGGCAAAGGGAATGACCGTCGCTCGCGGATACAAGGCGCTAGGCGAGGAGACGCCGGTCTCGTCACTGACCGAACTTGCACTGGACCTCGCCGGGCTCGCAGAGACCAGGCTAGAGCCCTGCTATTACGGTTCAGGCGAGCTCGTCACAGAGGAGAAGGTCTTCGGCGCCAAAACCATAGACGAATTCGCGGCCCTGACGCAGTCCAGCTCCGCCTTTGCCAAGAAATACTGCGGGTTCGCAGCCTGCTCGATTGCGGCACTGCTAATCATCTCGTTACTTCTTTAAGAAGAGGAGACGGATTCAAAGATGGCATTGGACGGTATTCCGCACGGGCTCTTCATCTGCATCGAAGGAATCGACGCGGTGGGCAAGAGGACGCAGAGCTCCATACTCGGCTCTTGGCTGGCATCCGAAGGCTTCGACTCCGCGACTGTCTCTTATCCGGACTACAACACAGAAATCGGCAGGGAAATCAGACGTTTCCTAGCCGGAGAACGGACGTACGTACCTGAAGTAAGAGCGATGCTCTACGCGGCCAATAGATGGGAGAAGAGCGCCGAACTTAGGGGCCTCCTCTCAAGGAAGGGAGCTGTAATAGTGAACCGCTACTCGCCATCGAACATCGCCTACGGACTCTCGAACGGCCTGGGCCTCGAGTGGCTGCTCAGTCTTGAACAGGGCCTGCCGCAACCTGACATAGTCTTGGTGTTGGACGCCCCCGTTGCCAAGCTCAGCTCGAGGAGGACCCGGAACAAGGACACGTATGAGAAGGACGCCTCTCTTCAGGAGAGCGCGAGGCGCTCATACCTGAGTCTCGCATCAAGGTTCGGCTGGAGGGTGCTTGATGCGACAGGCGGAGTCGATGAAACCAGCGGCCAAGTGAAGGCCGCGGTCTCGGCCTTCATCGCGAAGGGCCGAACCGTTTAAGACTCCAGTAGAGCCCTTCGCGACGTTTGAAGCTGAAGAGCGTAGGAGAAATCAGAGACCCTGTGCTAGGATACGTGAAGATGACCGAGGTCGAGCGGGAGCTCATCGACTCCCCTTTCGTTCAGAGGCTTAGGAGGGTGCACCAGCTCGCCGGCTCATACCTAGTCTACCCAGGCGCGGTCCATACAAGGTTCGAACACGTCATCGGTACGATGCACGTCGCGGGGCAGATAGCCGACTCGCTTTCCGACGAGCTTGAGTTAGACGAGGACGAGATTCAAGAGATACGACTCGCAGCGCTTCTTCACGACGTAGGCCACGGGCCGTTCTCTCACACCTACGAGGAGGTGCTCGCTGAAGTGGGAGACGTTACACACGAGGACATCTCTCAGAGAATTGTGGCCGAGACAGCAGTCAAAGACATACTGACGAGAAATGGGCACTCTCCAAGGAAACTGCGCGCAATGTGCGTCGGCCGTGAAAACGCCAGCCCTCCTTTCGTGAACGAGATCATCTCCGGGGGCCTGAGCGCCGACATAATGGACTATCTTCCCCGAGACTCCTACTTCACGGGCGTCGAGTATGGGATAGTAGACGTCCAGAGAATAGTAGACTCCCTGCACATTGCCGGTGGGCACCTGGCGCTGGACGACACCGCCGCGCACGCCTTCGAAGCCCTCTTGCTTGCAAGGTACCAGATGTTCAAGGCGGTGTACTTCCACAGAACCGTACGGGCTGCGGAGCTGATGCTAGTCCATTCGATGCAGCTCGCTGACGAAGTCCTCGGCCTGACCGACCTGGACGACCTGGAGAGCTATCTGGAGCTCACCGACGAGATAGTCCTTCAAAGGCTCATCGCTCTCAAGGCGACCACGAGAAAGCTGCGCAAGGCCAGGGATCTAGCACTGAACTTCCGGAATCGCAGACTCGTAAAGTGCGTCTTCGAAAACCTGGTCCAGCGGGAGAACAGATCGCTCAGCCAGCTGTTAGCCAACTCAAGGGTAAGACGGCAGGTAGCAAAGCAGCTGGCAGACTCCACGGGGGTGGACTTGATGTCGATATACGTCGACGTTCCGACCACCCCATCTGTCCCCAACACGTATACGAAGGAACCGCCGACTTCGGTCAGGCTCCTGAAGCCGGGGGGCAGCAAGTGGAGCGAAAAGATTGTACCGCTGAGCGAACTTCCTCTGGTCGGGTCAATCGCGGGATTCATGAACATGCTCCGGGTCTACACCGATGAAGATGAAAGGCCCAGGGTCCAAGCCGCGGCAGCAAGTCTCCTGGAAGACTAGGGCTACTCGCGGGAAGACAAGGCAGGAAATATACGGCAACCAGATCACAGCTCGTGAACCTGGAGGAAAGGTTCGCGTACGGCTCCTTCAGGGCGGGGCAGCGCGAGTTCGCCGAACGGATCTATGAGGCCTGCGCGAGCAACTCCATTCTGTTGGCGGAGGCGATGAGCGGATTTGGGAAGACAGCGGCAGCCCTCACGGGCGCCCTTGCGGCGGGGGAAGAGAAGGGCTTCAGAATCGTCTACGCCTGCAGGACAAAGCGCCAAATCCAGAGAGTCGTGGAGGAAATCTCCCGGCTCCAGGCGAAGCACCAGTTCAAAGCGGCGGCTCTGTTTTCCAAATACGACTACTGCCTGTTGCGGCGGGGGAAGTCGATTCCCCAGGAGTCGTTCGGCTGGTACTGTTCGTTCAACGTAAGCAACAACCTATGCACTTACTTCATGAACGTGCCGCTGGTGGGGGAAGAGTTCAGCCGCATGGTGGAGCGGACCGTCAACTCTACACCCGGGCACCTGGATCTGATGCGCGAGTCCGAATCCGTCCACGTCTGCCCCTACGAGGTCGCGAGGCTTGCATTGGTCCAAGCCCAGGTGGCGGTCGTCCCATATCACTATGTCTTCGACAAGAGAGCCGCTCCCGTCTTGTTCGGAAGCGACTCGCCTGACCTGAGCAAGGCGATCCTGGTGGTCGACGAGGCGCACAATCTGAGAGACTTCTTCAGAGGAGCGAACTCAGCCGCGCTCAGCACCGGGGAGCTTGATGCGGCGATAGAGGAAGCGAGGGCCATGCTGATGGACGACGCGGCCGCTTCATTGGTCGCGTTCCAGTCGTCACTGAAAGCCGTGCGCGACATGAGCTCGGGGTGGCTCCTGGACAAGAACTCAGTCATTCAGGCGATTCGGGAGGCGCACGGTGTCCCCTGGCTCCAGAACCTGGCCTTCGAGCTGAGTTCCTGTTCTGGAGCGGCTTGGGGATCGATAGCCTATGAAAGAAGACTCCCAGCCAAGATTCTTCGCGTGAGCGACTTCATCATCAAACTACTGACATCCAACCGGGGTGTGCTTGTGAAATTGCAGGGCGGGTTCGGGATCGTTGACCCCGACCCTGTGGGAGACTTCGACGGATATCTGAAGGGACTGGCCGCTGCAGTCCTGATGTCAGCCACCATCAGCCCTTCCGAGGTCTTCATCAGATCGCTCGGGCTGAAGCCTTCGAACGTCGCTTCATACGAGACCAGCGTCGCGCCGCGGGTGCAGGTTAGGACCGTTGTGGACACGGGCGTCTCCACGCGGTTCAAGCTAAGAACACCGGAGATGCTCACGAAGATCTCCGAAAGGATAGTCTCTGTCACACATGCTACGGACTCCGGGGTAGGAGTCTTCGCGCCGTCCTACGCGCTCCTCGATGAGCTGCGACGCACAGCCTCCCGACACCTCGGCGGCAGGCCTTTGGTCTCGGAGTCGTCGAAACTCTCGAGCCAAGAAGCGTCAGACATCTTCGATGAATTCAGCTCGCGCCCCAACTCGGTCCTTTTCGCCGTCCAAGGGGGGAGGTTTTCCGAAGGCGAGGACTTCAAGGAGTCTTCGATGGGCACCGTGATAGTCGTCGGACTCTCGCTTCCTCCACCATCTCCTGTACTTTACACAGAGTATTCGTCCATGAGACGGATTGGGGAGCGAGAATCCTATCTCATGCTGTCGCTCCTTCCTGCGGCGCGGAAGGCGTTCCAGGCCGCAGGGAGGCACATCAGACGTCCTGGCAAGAAAGGGCTCGTGGTCCTGTTGGACTCGAGGTTCGACCAGGCGTCCGTGAAGCAACTGATGCCATCTTGGCTCGGAGAAGACTTGGTTTCTGGCGACTTCGGGCCCGATGGCCTTGGAACCCTTACGCGTGAGTTCTGGTCCGACCATCGATGACCACCCTGCCTCTTCTGAAAGCGATCTTGGCCGCGGCACGCTCATCTCCCTGCAACCCCTTCATCTTGGACGTCCTTGTCGACGTGCCTGATTCATCCACGACCTCTACAACCGCCGTAGGCAGCGCGCCCCGGAGCGCCTCGACCAGACTCTCGACCGTCGAGCTGTCGCCGTTCCCAATTCTCACTGAGAAACCACTCTTTGGGACTGCTTCAGCGAATCTGACGACCCTGGAGGACACCGTTCCCACCGAGTGAAACGTACTGAACGCAAGCTTCGTCCCGCCGTAGAACACGGCAAGACCTATCCGCTTTCCCGGGTCAATCCCGACCAGTATCGCGTCTTTTCCCCCATTCAGCTTTGCCAGCACTTGGCCTTTGAACACGCCGGGGTTCTCGTCAAGGTCTTCCAGCGACAACACCTTGTCTCCGAAGCGAGAAGCCTCCGCCGACGTTGTAAGGACAAGGTCACATTCACCCCACGCAGCATCGGGAGTGACGCTCGAAAAGGAGAGACCCGCCTGCTTGAGCTTGTTGACCAGGGCGTAATACGCGCTTGCCCTGGCCGTGATCACGCAAAGCCTGCTCAATCTCTAATACGGCCAGGCGAGCCTCAGGGAGTCTATTGAGCGTTCGGCCTGATGCCGCAGTCTCGTTCTTCGGACCCCTCAGACGGAGAACCACCATCATGATACTTGACGACAGAGACTCCAACTTGGCGCTGGCGACGGTCACCGCAGACTTCCTTTCCAGCACGGGAGACAGGGCAGGAATCCTAGACCTCGACTCTCTTTACTCTTCGAACTCAGACTCGATCTTCAAGCAAGCCAGGCCTCCACATGGAGGGTCGATAACGATACACACGCCCTCACCTGAGACGAGGATGGAAGAGGAGCTTCTGACCGTGTTCGACGACGGACTAGATGTGATAATCATAGACAGTTTGAACACGCTCTACCACGCCCTGTCCTCAAACGAAGGCGCTTCAAGGAGCAGGACGCTTTCATATGCGGTGGCGAGCCTATCCGCCTTCGCCGAGTCAAACGGTTCGGCAGCAGTGCTCACCATGTACAGAAGGGAGAAGCTAGGGGAGTCGGGCAAAGGGAGGCCTATGTCGGACCTTTCAGACGCGACTGTGCGAGTTACCTACAGTCGTGGCTCGCCGATTTCGTTCACCTGTCTTCGCGGCAGCCTCTGGCCGGGCGGGACTTTCTCTACCCGTATCCCTTGATTATCGCAATCTCTATTCCTGCGAGCAGGGAAACGGCGACGAGGAGAAGGGAGAGCGCGAGGTAGAAGTTTACCATCCTTGGGCTAGTCGTCTGCCTCCCGCTGAGGTAAGCTAGGTAGATTCCTCCGCCGCCCACCGCTACCACGAAGAAGTCTATGAATGCCTCGGCGACCGTCTGCTCGCCGGTCCCGGGCCAGATTACATAGCTCTGACTGGAGACTGGGAAGAATATCGCGTCGATGAACCCGGCGGTGAAGCCTACTAGGAGCACGACGTAGAACACCTGAAGCAGGTTCCCACGCTTGGTGAAGTATGAAGCCATGCGATTGGCCGAGTCCCTGGCCGCTCCTATCGTCCTGTCATACCATGACTCGAACACCCGTCTTATCAACCGGTTCCCTCCAATAGTGTCACTATCTCCCTTACCCACTGGCCCGTTTGGACGTTGCGTTTAACACTATCCAAATAATCTTTCCATTCAAGGCGTCCGTAGGCCTTCACCCAGAGGGGATAGGCTGCTTTCACCCGGTCCATGGCCTCCTGGTGATACACACAGACCTCCGTCAAGGCGGTCCTTCCACAAAGCCTACAGCCCAATTTTCTTCCTTCCCTTCGCGGGACAAGCGGGATTGACGCAAAGGCTCCAGGGGCGGCGGCCTAGCATCACTCGGACCACGGGCCAGGAGCACTCTTGACAGGCCCCGAAAGGCCTCACCGTTCCTCTCTGTGGAAGAGGCGCTGAAGCTCTGCATCCCGAGCCGTAAGCCGAACAACCCACGAACCTCTTGCCGGTCCTCCCCGATTTCACTATTCTTAGCTCCCCAGACTTGCAGATAGGACATTTGCCAAGGGTGACGCCAGGGGGCGCCGACACATCGCCTACCACGAGGGGGACGTCGCGTCTTTCGTCCTCCTCGAATCTTACAAGCTGGTCTGCGATCGACTTCAGCGCATCTCTGACTATTGGAACGTCGGACGCCTTCCCTTCCTCGACCTCGTCCAGGCTCTTCTCAATCACCGCCGTAAGTTCGGCACTCGCAAGCATGGGCGCGCTCTCTTGAATCAGCTCGGCGACAGACAGCCCCAAGTCCGTTACAGTCAGCCTCGTCCCCCCCACATAGCCTCTGCGTATCAAAGTCGAGATGACGCCTGCCCTGGTTGACTTGGTGCCTATCGACTCGTTCTCCATCTTCTCAAGGAGTGTGCTCTCACTGAAGCGAGGGGGCGGCTCCTCGAACCTCTCCGTCACCTTCAGGTCTAAGACCTTGAGCTTCTCGCCCACGGAGATCTTCGGCAACACATCGTCCCTGCGGGCCGAGTACTTGCCATAGTACTTCATCCATCCCAGGAATACCGTCCTCTTTCCCTGTAGTCTGAACGTATGGCCCTCCACCTCGAAGTCGACCTTCAGGACCTCCTGGCGAGCAGGCGGGCCGAAAGCGGCCATGAATCTTCTTACGATGATGTCGTAGAGAGCATCCTCGCCGGCGTCCAAGGTTCCTGACGGATGTCTCCCGGCCGTGGGATAGATCGCAGGGTGAGCGTAATCCTCCTTCAGGCCCTGGACTGGCTTGGACTCGCTCCGAAGGATTTCCGACGCATCTTCGAACCGCCTTCCTGACTCCGCCAAACGGCGAAGTATGGAATTGTAGCCGATGGTGGGAGGTAGCTTTTGACTCGCAGTCCTTGGATACGATATCAGGCCGCTCAAGTACAGTCTCTCGGCGGCCATCAGGGTCTTGCTCGGCGAGAATCCGAAGGCTCTGTACGCCTCTTTCTGAAGGTCTCCCGTGTTGAGCGGCGGCGGCGGCATCACGCTGACTGCCACGCTCGCCGACCGAACCGCCGTCGATTCCCGGCCGACGCAGTCGTCTAGAACCCTCAGCGCTTCAGCCTTTACCAAGAACCTGCCTCCGCACTCGGCGTCGAACTCCCCGTTCTCGCCCCCAAAGCGACCATGGACTTTCCAGTATGGAACGGGTACGAATTCGCGAATCTCCCTCTCTCTGCTTGTGAGGAAGCTGAGGGTCGGCCCCTGCACCCTCCCTACGCTTATGGTGCGATAGCGCTTCGTCCGCTCATTCACCGACCTGGTGAGCATCCTAGACATGTTGACGCCCCAGGCGAAGTCGATCAGGTGCCTTGCTCTCCCGGCCCTCGCGAGGCCGGCTCCCCCCTTATCGAGTCTGCCGAACGCGACATTCAGTTCCTCGGTCGTAAGGGTCGAGAACTTCGCCCTCAGAGCGGAGTGCTCGCTCCCTGGACGCGCATACCTGAGGACATTGAAACCGATCGTCTCTCCTTCTACATCGTAGTCGCACGCGTTCACGAATTTGGCCGCGAATCTGGCCAGCCTGTTGACGACCTCCAATCTCCGCGCGGCACGCGCACGTGTGCTCTTCTCGACAAGGTTCAGCGGATACCACTCGGTATCGAAGGAGGGATACACCGACCTCTCCTTGAAAGGGTCGGAGAGACCATAGACATGGCCCTGGACGCTTGCGACGACATAGTTCTCCCCGTCCTTGGCAAACTTGTGCACGGTCACTCCTTCCACCATGAACCGCTGTGCTTTCCCGCCCGAGAGCGCTTCAGAGATTTTCTTGGCAGCGTCGGGCTTCTCGCAGACAACCAACGTATAGCCCATCTCTCGCAAGGGACTCGTCCCGCTACGTTGAGGGTGCGTCAACAGGCACTCTTTTCAGGCAAAGGACCCGTCCAACTTTCGCACCTCGACTAGGTACTTCGCCGGAGCCAGTCTCACCCCACACTTCCGGCATTTGAAGTCCACCGACTTCAACACGTCAGAAGGAGACTTGAGATCGAACCCGGAATAGAGAGAGGCGCCACAAGCCATGCACGCTATCTCGTAGGTCAACCCCGATGCTGGCTCTAGGCAGGCTTAAAGGCGTATGCGGACCCCAAGGTCTGACTTGCTGAAGACGACGCAGCTCCACGCCTACCACTCCGAGCACGCGAAGATGACGGAGTTCGCAGGATACGACATGCCTCTCTGGTACACGACGACAAAAGAAGAGCACATCACGGTGCGCAACGGCTCGGGGATATTCGATGTATCGCATATGGGACGGCTCGAAGTCTCGGGCGAAAGGAGCACCGAGTTCCTGGAGGGCCTCCTCCCTACTCAGGTGTCGCAACAGACCATCGGCAAGGCTTTCTACACACTCCTCCTCGACGACGGCGCCGGAATCATCGACGACCTGATAGTAATGAGGACTGGAGAGTCAAGATACATGGTCGTGGTTAACGCCGCGAACGCACAGAAAGACATCGCCCATATGACGGAGCATATGCCTGGCTCCGGAGTGGAGATGAATGACATCACGGCTTCGTCCGTGATGATAGCTGTCCAAGGACCTGACTCGGCGAACTCCTTGCAGCCGCTGGTCGACGTAGATCTGAAAGGACTCAAGCGGTTCAGGTGCTCGGAAGCGGACGCCATGGGGAACCATGCATTGATATCGCGGACGGGCTATACGGGCGAGGATGGCTTCGAGATAGTGATCCTCGGGCCCACCAACGACGATCCCGCGCGAGGTCTCGAAGTCTGGGAGAAGTTGTCCGAGACCTCGAGGCCATGCGGGCTGGGGGCGCGAGACTCGCTAAGGCTCGAGGCTGGCTTCCCGCTCCACGGCTCTGACATCGACCAAGACACCAATCCATTCCAAGCTGACCTGTCTTGGGTCATTTCGTCTGGGAAGACAGGATATGTCGGCTCTGGCAGGATCGCGGAGTTGAAGCCCCTGATCCCCGGGTCAGTTCGTAAAGGACTCGTGGTGGACAGGGGCATCCCGCGCCATGGATTCGAAGTGAAGGACGACAGCGGCCGCGCCGGAGTCGTAACGAGCGGCACCTACTCGCCCATAATCGAGAAGGGAATAGCGCTTTGCAGGATCGACGTTCGCGACTCCAACGCGGGAACCAAGGTCACTGTCGACATCAGGGACGAGGCCCAGAAGGCCCTGGTGGTCAAGACTCCATTCTATGACGAGAAGCTTTACGGATGGAGGCGTCTTAGCAAGGGTAATTAGCCTCCCGAAAGGGCACGCCTTCCGTTGAAACTGCAAGGCTTCGACATTCCCGACGACCTCTTCTACACGAAGGAGCACGAGTGGGCGAGAAGGCAGGGCCCCGCCATAAGGGTGGGAATAACAGACTACGCTGCCAAGACCCTCAATGACGTCGTATACGTCACGCTTCCCAAAGTGAATGAAAAGGTTCTCCAGTTCAAGACCATGGGAACAGTGGAGTCAATCAAGGCAGTCTCGGAGCTTTACTCTCCAGTTTCAGGGACGATAGTCAGGGTCAACTCCGGACTGGAGTCCCACCCCGAACTCGTCAACAAGTCACCCTACGACGACGGCTGGATCCTGGAGGTGAAGGCTCCCGATTTCGACTCGGAGCAGGGAGGACTCCTCGGCGCCAAGGCCTACTCCTCGCATTTGGAAGCGCTGCTCAAGAGCCAATAGTCACCCTTAAAACGGTCATTAAGAGCATAAGACCAAGACTTGGCCCGACTGGACCCTCTGCGCTCCCTCTTGAGGAGGCCTACGATTTCTCGCAGGGCGGTAATGACGACGATGGTGCTTTCGATCGTATTCACCATCGCCGTGACGATAAGGGCCTATGCCGCAAAGTACGGCTTCTACCTCGGCGAATTCGACCCCTACTACGACTACTATGCCGCGTCCCATATCGTCGCTCTGGCGCAGCAGCACGGTCTCTGGTATGCGCTGTTCAACAACAACACGGCGACGTGCACGGCGCAGATGCTTTCTCCGGCATGCCATGCGCAGACCGGCTACTTCTACTGGCACGATGTGCAGACATGGTACCCCTACGGCAGGAACGTGGCCGCAACGTCACAAGACGGCCTGCAGGTCGGAGGCGCCCTGATCTTCCTCCTCGTTCACAACGTGTTCGGGGTTCAGATAACGCTCTACGACTTGCTGGTCCTCCTGCCTGTGTTCTTCGGCTCGATTACATGCGTCTTGTTCTACTTCCTGGTAAGAAAGATCGGGGGTGACGCCGCGGGTCTGTTCGCGGCCCTCGTTTTCGCGGTCTCCCCCCCTCTGATTGAGAGGGGCAACCTCGGGTGGTTCAAGTCGGAACCAATGGCAATCATGCTATTCGTCGCGGCCAGCTACCTGATGCTCACAGTCTTCGACAAGGAGAGGTCATTACAAAGCAGACTATTGAGGGCGCTCGCTGCCGGGCTCCTTTCTGGGTATGCCAACCTGGCGTGGGGCGGTGGCGACTACTTCAGCGCCGCGTTCGGACTTCTGTTCATAGCCATTCCCTTCCTGAACCTTGACATCGATGCGTTCACTCCGGCCATGGTCTCCTTCACCGCAGGCGACCTCTTCCTCAGCGCAATCTTTCCAAGGCCCGGAGTCCACATAATCACAGATCCCGTAGGGTTGGCTCTCATAGGAGGGACCGTGTTCGCACTGTTGGCACAGTGGGCAAAGACCTGGGCCAAGCCATCCGAATACAGGGGAGTCCTGCTGAAGTTCTTCTTCGCATTCGTTATAGGAGGTTTGGCGCTACTCAGTTTCGGGTTAGTCGGAGGCATCACTGAACGATACCTCTCTGTCTTGGCGCCATGGGTCCGTTCTAACAACCCGCTTGCAGAGTCAGTCGCCGAGGAATCTGTCCCGGCGGGGAGCGACTACTTCACAGCATACGCCGTGCTGCTCTTCTTCGGCATGGCGGGGGCTCTGCTCGCATTCAGGCGCAGGAGCATCCCAATGGTCTACGCCCTCATCTTCGGTCTGACCGGGATCTATTTCTCCGCGGCATACTCACGTCTTCTGGTCTATTCTTCGATATCGCTCGGGATACTCGGCGGCATCGGATTCGCCGAGCTGCTATTCACCCTGGCCAAGCCCGGGACCACGCCGCTGGTCAAGAAGAAGGTGATGGCTGCAGCCTCGCGAAACGAAATGAAGGTGGTCTTCTCAGTGGCGATCATCGCTCTCATAGTCATACCTGCAGGGACATACTGGATACCCAACCCCATCCCTTGCACCTCTTCGGGACAGGTGTTCTGCGACCAAAGCCCGGCAGACAGTGCTGTGAGCGTCGCCAACGGAGCGACCATCTATTCGAGGGACTCGATCGCCGACTGGACACAGACTCTGAACTGGATCAGTCAGGACACGCCGGCGAACTCCATTATCATATCGTGGTGGGACTATGGATACTGGATTGCTGTGATGGGCAACAGGACCACTGTGATAGACAACGCGACAATCAACGGGACGAGAATCGCACAGATAGGCGCCCTGCTGATGGGAAACGTCACCCAGGCCGCAAAAGAAGCCCAAGAGATAGCTTACGACCCGAACTGCAACTGCACCAGGCCGGTCTACGTGGCGATATTCCTCACAGGCAGCGTGCTGCCAGAATCAGTGACGGGCCTTTCAAAGGACTACTACATCCTCCAAGTCCCGAGCGGAGGAGGATTCTCGCCTGGCGGCGGCGACGAGAGCAAGAAGCAGTGGTTCACTCTCATAGGCGGGTTGCCCGAGGCACAATACATCGAACCAGATGGGTTCAACCTCACGCCCTACGCCCTGAACAACTCGCTGTTCGCGGCGCTCTTCCCGTTCCAGTTCAGCACATACCTGAACCTGCCTACCACAAGCACGGGTTCGATCACCACGTCGTCCACATACTCGACCAACTCCAACGGAGAGCCTCCCTTCGAAGGGTTCACAGAGGGCTATAGGTTCCCCGCCAACGACACGACAGGACCGTTCAGACTTGCTTATGCGAGCAGCAGCCTGGGCGCGCTCTCAGACGGTGGTACGTCGCTGTCGACGGTGCCAGGGGCGACTATGCCTGACTGCCCGGGCAACTCAAACCTCTGGTGCTTTAACGCTATTCTTGTGTACCAGGTGACTTGACGTAGGCCATGGGGCTGCGGTACCTGGCGTACCTGTCGTCAGGAGAGTACCTCGCGGGATGTACGGTGGCGGTGTGAGCACCACACCTAGGACACTTCTCTGACAAGGTGTAGGTCCCGCACACTACGCACTTCACCATGAGGCTCTTCATGAAGCCCCGCCGTACTTCCTAGAGATCTCGCGCTTGAAGCTAAAGGTGTCATGCTTGCCGACGCCGCCCTTGATCTTCTCCAGGACCATATCAAGCGCCTTCTCCGCGTGCTTGTAGTCGTCGGCGGTGATGCGGACCCTGTACCGCGGTGCTCCCGCATACGTGATTCGGATCTCCGTTCCAGGGGAAGCGCTCGAGGCCGAGACAAGAGTCTTCTTGACCCTCTCGATGCCGTCAGGCGACTTGGAAGAGACCTCCACCAGTGCGCCGACCTCGTACCTCGGGGGGATTATCTTCTCTGAAGCGACTTCTGCGACCTTCTTGGCCACTCCTTCCTGCAGTCCAAGGGGGGCAAGAGCCTTCTCTCCCCTCTTCGCCGACGTCTCAAGGGCTTCGTAGAGCGTGCCGAACTCTTCTTCGAGCTTCGCCTTGAGGTCCCTGACGCTCGGCTCGTCAAGGCTGAGCGCCGCCCTGATCGCATCGATGATGGCGACGGCTCTTTCTTCCCTCTTCCACTCAATGACCTTGGCGCGCCTCTCTTCGTTTGTGACCTGTCTGAGAGAGAGGTCGATTTCCCGCCGATTCCTGTTGACCCTGATGACCTTCAGCACGATCTTCTGAGAGACCTTGGCGACTCTGTCAATGTTCCTGACCCAGCCTGTAGAGATCTCTGAGACATGCAGGAATCCGTTCGTACCTTGATATTGGTCAAGGCTGACATAGATACCATGCGAGGTTATCTCTCTCACGGTGCAGATGACGACTTCGCCCGCGTCCGGCAGCGGTCTTTCTGAGCTCAACCAGACTTCAGCGCTTTTGGGCGGTTTTAGGCGTTTCTCAGCCCAGCTTCTTCACGATGCTGGCCAGGATGACGGACCTGCCTCCGGTACTCTCCGCCAGCTTCCTGCCGCAGCCCACGCACCCGATGTCCTTGGAGGAGTTGGAGAACACGATTCTCTCCTCCCCGCAATCAGGACACTTTACGAGAAGGAACTCGCTCTTCATCTTCGGGATCGGCTCCCTTTCGCGCTTCAAGACGCAATCTCCGCCTTTCTGAGCCTGATGCCGTCTCTCATGACCTCTCTGTTGCATTCCTTGCACTTCAGTCTCAGGGTAGCCTTTTTCGTGGTCTTCGCCGTCCTGATCAGTTCGGGAAACTTCTGGCCACCATAGCCCCTCTTCCTTCCCGCCTGTCGTCTGGCTCCCCAGGAACCTGCGCGCTCCTTCCCTCTCTTGTAGAGAGACACAGAGTGCAAGGTGTGGTGCCCGCACCATGGGCAGTTCGTGCGCATCTCCTTAGGGAACTTCAATTTCTCGCCAGGAAAACTCCCCGCTTCCCGTCTTGGATTTAAGCTTGGTCCGCGCTTTACCTATGCGACGTCCGGACCGAGGACTCAATTTCGCACCGCCGTTTCCTTCTCGTCGAGTGCCGTCTCAATATGGTTAATTACCAACATCAGTCGTGCCTGAGACGTTGTTCTTCGCCAAGACCAACTCGAGTTCCGAGTGGAAGGCAGTCGCTGCCGCTGTGAAGACGCTCGTAGAAGAGGCGACCTTCGAAGCAAGCGGCGAAGGGCTCTCCTTCAGGGCGATGGACCCCTCCCACGTCGCTCTTGTGGACCTCTCATGGCCGGTGGTGGCCTTCGAGAAATATGAATGTGACAAGCCCTTCAAGTTCAGCTTGAGGGTGGAAGACCTTGTGAAGCTCATCGGGAGGTCAGAGACGAAGGACAGCGTGGAGATAACCTCCACCGCTGAGGACTCGATAATGATGAGGCTAGTGAACGGCTACAAACGCGAGTTCACGGTCCACCTCCTAGAGAGCACGAGCGGGGCCGCGCCCCTGCCGAAGCTCGAGTTCGACGTCAAGGCTACACTGACCAAGACGATATTCGAGAAGGTACTGAGCGACATCTCTGTCGTGGCGGACCAGGTGACGATCCAGGCCAGCAAGGAGAAGCTCTCCTTCTCGGGCAAGTCAGACATCGGACAGGCGTCGATTCAGCTTGAGAAGAACGATGCCGACGTGTTGGACTTACAGGTCGGCGCCGAAGGGAAAGCGACGTATTCCATCGATTATCTAATCAGCATCACGAAGGCCATGGGCGGGGTCTCAGATACGCTGCTCGCCGAGTTCTCCACGAAGAAGCCGATACGCCTTGAGTTCAAGCTGAACGAGCAGGGGGCGAGAGCTCACTACTTCCTTGCTCCACGTGTGAGCGATTAGAAACAGTGCGCCTCGGCTTGACGGTCGGCCACCAAGCGCCCATGTTCCTCCTTAGCTCATCCACGATCCCTGGCTCCAGTTCCAGTGTTATGTTGAACCCCATCTCACCGGAGCCAGGCTTCGACACGGCAGACTGAGCGTTCGCTGCGAAGCGGAGCACCGCGCTGGCATCCGTCCTCCATCTTCGTTCTATCACGCGAAGCTCGCTCCGCATATGGAATGCCGGAGGAACCCCTATGACGGCCCCAAGAGCCGCCCTAGACCTCGCGTCGTCATTGCTCAGAACTCCTATCGTGAAGCTCTGTCCCTGGTCGCCGCCTTCCTGCACGTCCAAGTTCACCACGATGTGAAGAAAGGTCATGACGCCAGCACGAGAGTCGAATTTCCTGACGATCACATAGCAGAGTTGAGGGAGGCCGCTGCGACCGTCGCCTGGCATATGCCACAGGCGAAACCTATCAGAGGATGCGTTCCATTCCCCCCTGACGAGCCTGCCGAGGTCCAGGTCTATTGGGGAGAAAGGAACGGCTACGACGTACGAATGTACCCTCGCCGCCGTGCCGTCCAGGTATCTCTCTAGTGGCACCCTCATCGAACCACCGACCGTGGGAAGCCGGCAGCCATGCCGTTGAAGTCGGAGGTTGGATATAATCAGCAAGCGGCACATCCAGACTGCTTATCTGGCTGTCTGGCTGGAACGACGCCTCTTGAACGATGGCACGAAGGCCTTCCTGAAGTCGGCCTACAAGGAATACTACTTCAGGCACTCGGATTGGATTGAGTTTCCAGCGGCTGTCCAGTCCAGAGAGTTCGGATACATGCCCTTTGCAGGCGGAATGGTCAGGCACCTCTCTTTCAAAGAGGAAGGCGAAGCCCTCGCGGAGCTTCTGAAGCAGTCACCCTCCTCGGTCTACTGTTCCAATGCGAGGTACGAGCATCCTGCAAGGCCGATGGAAGAGAAGGGCTGGTTAGGCGCAGAGCTGATATTCGACATCGACGCGACGGACATCCCTACCCAATGCAAGAGGACCCACGACCTCTGGTACTGCGAGACCTGCCACGCTTCTGGCAGGCTGCCCCGCCAGCCAAAGTGCCCCAAGTGCGGATCAGCCACAACCGATTTTCACGGAACCTGCAGAGAGTGCCTTGGCGCGGCCAAGGATCACGCACTGAGAGTCCTGGACTTCATGACCAACGACTTCGGCATCGCGTCTGGTTCGGTCAGGATCTACTTCTCTGGAAACAGAGGATATCATCTTCATGTCGACGATGCGAGGTTCGAGCCGCTCGACTCCCCAGCGCGTGGAGAAGTCGCAGGCTATCTCCGCGGCGACTCCTTGCCGCCAAACCAGACTATCGCGTCTACGCTCAGAAGGAGGCCTCCGAACTCAGGGCCCATGGGAGACGGCTGGACACGACGCATCGTTGACTACGTCGACGCGCGAATGCCAGACTATACAGGGACGCTAAGGAAACTCGTCTCGGAGGGGATAGCCGCCCAGAAAGCTCTGGTCGACTCTTCTGTGACCACGGACGTCCATAGGGTGTTCAGGCTCGCCGGCACGCTTCATGGGGACACCGGGATGGCCAAGATGCGCGTCAAGTCATTCGACTCGTTCGACCCTTTCTCTGACCCGGTAGTCCTGAGCTCCAAGCCTGTGACAGTCAACGTGAGCTTCTACCCTTCCTTTGAAGCGCGGGGAGAAAGGTTCGGTCCATACAGGTCAGAGCCGACGACTCTGCCGACGTTTGCGGCCGTTCGCATTTTAACACGCGGTATGGGAGAGGTAGCCTGAATTGGCCGAGCTCACGCTCGAGCGAGTCAGGCAGCTGCTAGACCTGGAGTCCGCCTCCCCGCTCCTGCTCCCCATCCCGAGCGACTTCTATTCCGGCCTTGCCTCTTATTGTCAGAAGCTGAAGAGGTCAGCAGGCACCGGCGCTTCGGAGGTGACCCAGCGTCTGGTCCTCGTCCAGACCAAGCTGGTGGAGACGATGACGCGGGACCTGCTCGTCCTGCGAATGGGAAAGGCGGCCGAGCAAGAGACCTTCTTCCGTCTCCTGCCGGAGGAGAGATATGTGGCGTCTGTGCGCCACGAATACGGCGCCCGCCTTGAGGCTTTCCTGGACGCCCTCGCTACCGGCCGGCCCTCGTTCATCCAATACGCGAACAGGGAGGAGTCACGCAGGAACCTCGTTGTAAGGTTCACAAAGCATGTGGACGAGCTGGTGGGCCTCGACCTGAAGAGGTATGGGCCCTTCGAAGTCGACGACGTCGCGTCGATACCGGCAGCAAACGTCGGCATCCTGATTTCCGGAGGCAGCGCAGTCGAAGTCAGGATCAGGGACGGGACCTAAGAGTAGCTACGCCAGGTGTGGTTGCACTTGACGCACCTGTA
>JASHVT010000077.1 GCA_030039515.1 Nitrososphaerales archaeon | reverse complement strand
CGCAGCGACCATGATCTTCGCGGCCTTCCCCGTCCTGGGCGCGGGTATCTGGACGTTGACCTTGTCGGTCATCACCTCTACGAGCGGCTGGTCTTCCTTGACAGTGTCTCCCTCTTTGACCATCCACTGGATTATCTCTCCTTCGGAGACGCCCTCTCCTATGTCGGGCAGAGTGAAGTTGTAGACCATGCTAGCATGCCTGCCGCGGCCCTCCGACAATATAGACGTTTTTGGGAGTCTCGAGTCGTCCGCATGGGGCTCGCGTGCCGGGGCTACGCCTTCTGGGACCTAGTATCTCGCCAGCTCGGCAGCCGCTTTGGCTATCCTTTCCTTCCCGGGGATGTAGTAGTCCTCGAGCTTCGCGAGTGGGACGACAGTGTCGAACCCCGTCACGCGCCTGACGGGCGCCTTCAGGTAGTCAAGCGCCTTGTCAGCGACGGTGGCCGCTATCTCGGACCCTAACCCCAGTGTCTTGGGCGCTTCGTGCACTATCACGACCCTCCCCGTCTTCTTCACTGAGCCCAGTATCGTCGGAAAGTCCAGGGGCGAGACCGTGCGCAGGTCGATGACCTCGCAGGAGACCGACTGGGTCTGCAGCTCCTCCGCGGCGGAGAGCGTCGGGACCATCATCGCGCCGTACGAGATCAGCGTGATGTCGCTGCCTTCCCTCGCCACCTTGGCCTTCCCGATCGGGATGGAGTACTCCTGCTCAGGGACGTCCATCTTTGGGGCGTCGTAGAGCCTCTTCGGCTCCATGAATATCACCGGGTTTGGCTCGTCGAGGGCGGCGCAGAGGAGGCCCTTCGCGTCGTAGGGGTTGGATGGGATGACGACCTTGAGGCCCGGGGTGTGGGCGTAGTATGCCTCGGGAGAGTCTGAATGGTGCTCGGGAGCCCGGATCCCAGCGCCATATGGGAACCTGATCACGCCTCTGGGCACGAAGCGCCCTCGCGTCCGGTTCCTCATCCTCGCGATGTGACCGAATATCTGGTCGAACGCCGGGGGGGTGAAGCCCTCGAACTGGAACTCGGCCACAGGTAGCATCCCGCCAGCAGAGAGGCCGACGAACATCCCGGCTATCCCCAGCTCTGCAAGAGGGGTGTCGAAGACCCTGTCGGGCCCGAACTCCTCCTGGAGACCCCTCGTCACCTGGAAGACGCCGCCGTTCTTTCCCACGTCCTCGCCGAAGAGGACGACCTTGCTGTTCCTGGCCAGGCCCTCTCTGAGCGCCATGTTGACCGCGTTTCTGATGTTGACACCCGGTCTCCCGCCCGAGAGCGCGGTCTCAGGAACAGTCTGGTCAGGAGCGGGAGAGTTGGGAGCGGTCCCGAAGGCCTCCGCCTTCTCGTCTATGAGCTCCTGAGTCGGCGAGGAGTACATGTAGTCGAACATGACGCTCGGATCCGGCGTGGTGGTGGCCCTGTAGGCGGCCACCGCGTCGTCCATCTTCTTCTGGGCCGCGAGGACGAAAGCCTCCTTCTGCCTGTCGTCCATGAGCCCCCTGGACCGGAGATAGGCCTCGAGCCTGGTAATCGGGTTCCTCTTCTCCCACTCCGCGACCTCCTCCGGCGCCTTGAGCTTGTTCGACACAAGCTCCGCGGTCGTGTGCGGGCCTAGCCTGTACGTGGAGTACTCGATGAGGGTGGGCCCTCCCCCACGCCTGGCCTTCTCCACGGCGTACTTCGTCGCCTCATAGCATGCGATGACATCATTCCCGTCCACGAGGATCCCTTCGAACCCGTACGCGACCGCCTTCTGGGCGATCGTCTTGGAGGCGGTCTGGTGGTTTCGCTTGACCGAGATCGCCCATTGGTTGTTCTCGACGCCGAACACGACGGGTAGGTCGTACACGCCGGCGAAGTTCAGGGCCTCGTGGAAGTCTCCCTTCGAGGTGCCGCCGTCGCCCGTCGTCACCAGCGTGACCGACTTCTCGCCCTGCATGCGCCTCGCCATCGCCAGCCCCACAGCGTGGGGGAGCTGCGTCGCGACGGGGACGGCGAGCGGCAGCATGTTGATGCCGTCAGGTATCTGCATGCCTCTCTCGTCTCCGCCCCAGTACTGCAGGAGCTTGACCGCGGGCATCCCGAAGGCCAGCATCCCGGCCGAGTCGCGGTACATCGGTACGAACCAGTCGCCCTCTTCCAGGGCGCCGACGAACCCGACCTGGCAGCCCTCCTGGCCCTTCCCAGGTGCGTAGGTCCCGATCTCCCTTAGCGTGGAGAGGTTGCTTGCCTTCTCGTCGAAGACCCTCCCGAAGACCAGCCTCTCGTAGAGCCTCTTCAGGAGCTCGGGCGGCATGTCGGGATCCTTCCCGTTCAGCGTACCGTCGGGCCTGAGCCTCTGGTAGAGCACGTCGGCCGGCTCGCTGAACCTGAAGTCCGCTTCGCTTAGGATCCTTGGGACGGCGTCACTCCCCGAGCTCTTCTGGAACTCGGACTCGGTCAAACCGGCGTTTCGTACGAAGCCTCGTTATAAGACTGACTCCGTCCGCGGCCGCTTTCGACAATCGTCTTGATGAAGAACTCCCCCGCGCGGTAGCTGCTCCTCACGAGCGGCC
>JASHVT010000076.1 GCA_030039515.1 Nitrososphaerales archaeon | reverse complement strand
TATCGCGTTCTTCAAAAGAGCCGGGATGGTGTAGTTGTGCTCAGGGGTCGCGAAGAGGACCGAGTCGGCGCTCCTAATCTCTCTCTTGAACTCCTTGACCTGGGCAGGCAGGTCGTGGTCGAGGTCCTGGTTGTAGAGCGGCAGGGTGGAGGTGTCGAAGATCCGCAGTTCGACTCCCGTCGGCATGGACGCCCTAGCTTCCATCAGAAGAGAGGTGTTGTACGAGCCCTTCCTCGCGCTCCCAGAGATCCCCAGGATCCGCATCTGACCTGAGGTGGGCGTCGCCCTCATCCCTCTCACTTGCGCCTGCATCTGTGTTTACCGGTCATCGTTGGTATCCTGATATCAACTTAGCCCCCCAAGGAACGCTCTCAGCGGAAGCCAAGTCACTGGTTGACTACGCGATAGTTCGGATTTCGGACATAGGCCTTGCACTCGCAGCCCTGCGCCGTGCATCGGCCCCGCTTGATCGCATAGATGGTCTGGAAGACGACCTCGTGCGCCTCTGCCAGGTGGCGGCAGTTGCAGACGCCCGTCCCACTCTTCTCGTGGAGCCTGCTCATTTCAGATCAAGCTAAACTGACTGAAGAGAGGAGCGCACGGCCGCCTTTCTCGTGAAAGGACGTCTCGATCCTGGCCTCTCTGATGTAGTTGACCTTCCAGCCATGCCTGAAAGTGCTCAGTATCTCTTCGTCCGAGACCCTTCTCGGGCCTCCCCAGTCAGTCGGTTCTTTCGTGCTGAAGCAGAGCATGAAGTAGGTCGCTTTTGGCTCCATTGCAGACCTCAGGCTGTTGACGAAGAGTGGGCGCTCGCGGTCGGAGAAGATGTGGAACAGACCGCAGTCTGTGACCGTGTCGAACCTCGAGCCTAGCTTGCCAAGAGACATGGCGTCCTCTACCTCGAACTTGACCTTGACGCCCCGCGTCTCCGCCTTCCTTCTCGCCTTCTCTATCGCCAAGGGCGCAGAGTCGATCCCCCACACCTCCGTGCCATATTGAGAGAAAAGAATCGCATGTTCGCCCGTTCCGCAGCCGACATCGAGCACTTTTCCACGTATGTCCCCTTCTCCGGCTAGCCTGACGAACTCAGCCTGAGGTCGTCCAATGTCCCACGGAGGAGTGCCGAGGTAGGATTCGTTGAAGGGCGGATGCGACATCTGTGGTCCTCAACACTAGCCTCACAGATAAACCCGGATGCGTGAGACGTTCTCCGAGTGAATCCTGTTCTAGCAACGAGCAAATCCCCTTAAGAAGCCTGGGATGCACTCCATGGCATGCATCCGCGGATGGTCTACACAGGGATCCGGGTGAAAGACATGGAGGAGTCGATTAGGTTCTACACCGAGGTTCTCGGGATGAAGCTGGAAGGCCGCGAGAAGGCGCCGCAGACGCATGGGGAGTCGGCGAAGTTGAAGAGCCCAAGCTCAGAGCAGATTATCGAGCTGAACTGGTACGCGCACGGCAGCACCTACGGGACATCCTATGAGAACGGCTCTGAGATTGACCATCTCGGATTCGAGGTGGAAGACCTGGCGGCGTGGATAAAGGAGCTCGAGGCCAAGGGAGTCAGGATATTGATCAGGCCCTATGAGATTGGCGGATGGAACGAGGCTTTCATCGAGGACCCGAATGGAATCTGGATCGAGTTCCTTCAGGGTCGAGCGCCAGACTAGGCGCGCCTTGCAGACTCAGACTCAGCAGGGCTCTCATCGCCTAACTCGACGACGACCTTTCCGTGCGTGTGGCCCTTCTGGAAGTACCGGAAGGCGTCTGCGGTCTCGCTGAGCGGATAACGCCTGTCGATTAGTGGTTTGACCTTCCCGTTGGCCACGAGCGCCATGAGCGCCTCCAGGTCGCTTGTGGTTATCTTCGCTATCCCCATGAATCCGATTCTCTTGCGCCCGAGCTTCGAGACCAGCTTGCCGAACAGAGCGACCTGGACCAGTCCCCCGATGGGATGCGAGCTTCCTACCATCATGTACACGCCTTTCTCGCTCAGAGCGCGTCGGTATCCGAGGATCGAGTGGTGACCGTTGACCCCGAGTATCAGGTCGTACTTCTGGCCGCTCTTGGTGAAGTCCTCCTTAGTGTAGTCGATGACGTTGTCCGCTCCCATGGAGCGAGCGCTCGCGACGTTCCCGGTGCTGCAGACAGCCGTGACTTCGGCTCCGAGCGACTTTGCGATCTGCAGCGTAAAGGTACCGACGCCTCCGGATGACCCGTCGATGAGGATTCGCTGGCCAGGCCCGGCCTTGGCCTTTCGAAGCGCTTGCAGTGCGGTTGTAGCGGCGATTGGCAGCGTCGCTGCCTCGTCAAATTTGGCCCGCCCGGAAATGAGGGCTAAGCTGCGTTCTCTGGCGCAAGCGTACTCGGCGAAAGACCATCTGCCGCCTCCGAATACTTCGTCGCCGGGTTTGAAGCTCTTCACGGCCGGCCCTACGGCCTCGACTCGTCCCGCGATGTCGGTCCCGATTTTCTCTTCCTTTGGCTTCAAGCGCCCTCCGCCCAAGAGCATGCGGATGAAGAATGGAGGATGGAGTTCGTAGAGGTCGGCCTTGTTCAACGATGTCCCGTAGACCCTTACGAGCACCTGGTCCTCGACAGGAACTGGCCTGTCAACCTCCTTCAACTCGAGGACATCCGGCGTACCGTACCTCGTTCGGACGACCGCCTTCATCCAAGTTACGTTGGACGCTCGGTCTAAGTGTCTTTCTTCAGGCGCGCCGCAAGTAGAAGTAGCTAATCCTAGGACTCTGGTTCTGTGAACACCGCCGTCTCCCTGCTCCGAGGCATCAATGTGGGCGGGCACAGGAGCGTGCCGATGTCCGACCTCAAGAAGCTCTACGAGTCGCTAGGGTTCACGACGGTCACGACATACATCCAGAGCGGCAACGTGGTCTTCGAGTACCGCGGCCAGACCGCGAGGAAGGTTTCAAAGGAACTGGAGGAGGGGCTGCTAAGAAGGTTCGGCTTCGAAGTAGCTGTCGTCGTAAGGACGAAGGACGAACTGCACAGAGTCGTCGAGAACCTGCCCTTTGGAGCCCGTAAGAAGGGCGGGAGTCACGTGACATTCCTCTCGGCCAAACCTGGAGCCGTTCCGTTGGCGGAGATCGAGAGGGTACGAGGCAAAGGCGAGGACTTCTCTGTGCAGGGAACCGAAGTCTATCTATTCCTCCCGAACGGCTACGGCCAGACCAAGCTGTCGAACGCGTTCCTAGAGAAGAAGCTCGGGGTCCTAGCGACGACCAGGAACTGGAAGACAGTGGAAGCCCTTGACGCTCTCGCGAGTCGACCCGCTAATCTAAGCGCAGGACAAGGAGCATAGCGGCCGCGATCAGGACGGTCGCGACGACTCCCTTCAGAATCGACTCGAACTTCGGCGATAAGAAGGATGGGGCCGTCATCTTCTTGAGCTCCTTGTACGGCCGGGATGCGCTTATCTCCACATAGGCAGTGCAGAAACCGAACAGTCCGCCGATGAGCGAGACGAGTGAGAGGGAGTCGGTCTGGACGGCGAAGCCTGCGAGGACAGGGAGAAAGCCCCAGCTCAGGGCGAACCAGATGTCCCTGTGAAGGCGCCCGCGCAGGAGCTCCAGGTTGTAGGTGAGGAGAAAGAAGAGCTCGACGATGCCGATTGGCAAGAGGAGGGGCGCGAACTCGACTGCGTACCACAGGCCGAGTGTGAGGGCGGGGATGAGCCCTACGAGAGCGAGGACTTCGAGCTGTCGCTTCGACAGGAACTCGCCCCAGGGCCTGTTGGGGGCCATCGCGTCAAGCGAATGGGCGGCGACGCCCACGGCGAGAACATAGACGACCATCATCCCCTCCATTCTGCCGAGGTCCGGATTGGGAGAGAGCAGCGAGCCTATGGCAACATAGCTCGCGTTCATGAGCGTGTAAGGGTAGAAAGTGAGTCCGACCAGCAGCCTGAAGCGCTTCGGCCCGAACTTGGGAACGTACCACTCGCTTTCACGTGTCTGACTCCCCTTGCCTTCCAACGCCGTGTTGCACAGGCGAACTCTTATTGACGGTTACGGAGTTCTGAACAAAGCCAATAACCCCACTCCGGTTCGCTCGACGGATGGCATGGAAAGCACCGAGGAACTACACCTGACATCGAGAGAGATTTTCGGAGGCCTCGCATCATCCTACGAGAGGACGCTCGACGTGGCGACACTCCTGCAGGACAGGAGGTGGAAGAGCTGGGTGCTCGACACCCTCAAAGTTCGGGGCACGCCTGGTGGAAGGTGCCTGGACATCGGCTGCGGCACGCTGCTCCTGGAGCAGGACCGCCGTCTGCATGCGACCGACGTCGTTGGCCTAGACCTCAGCAGAGAGATGCTGACTGTGGGGAAGCGAAAGTCGCTCCCCAAGGTCGCCCTGATCGAGGGAGACGCGGAAGCGCTGCCTTACCCGGAAGGAGTGTTCGACATGGTCATCAGCATGTATGTCGCCAAGTACGTGGACGCTTTGCGATTCGTGGAGGAGCTGGCTCGTGTGACCAAGCCCGGAGGGATAGTCGCGCTGTATGATTTCGCGAGGCCCATCGGGCCTCTTGCGCCGGCTCTGGGAGTCTATGTCTATGGCGCGCTCAGGATGGCCGGGCTCATCATGGAGCTGGCGGGAAGGACGGAGGCCACGACCTTCAGCAGGTTACCCGGGATAATCAGGAGGTCGCATTGGGACAGAGGGCTTCGGGCCCTGATGGAAGAGAGCGGCTTCTCGGATGTCAGGGAGAGGAAGTTCGCAGGCGGGGTAGTGCGCGCGTACTCGGCGGTCAGGGTCGAGGACGTAACATCGGGCGAGGTCCCGAGCCTCGTCGCTAGAGGATGACGAACAGATACGCGAGCAGCAGCGCGGCGACCGGAGCGATGACCCACATCGAGAGCGTCTCCCAGATCAGCTTCGTGTTCAGTATCGTGACGTCCCTGGTGTAGGCGGCACCCAGCATCCCTCCTAGCAGGCACTGGGTTATCGAAACAGGGAGCGCGAGCTGTGTCCCTGCCCAGACCACGATCGAGCTGGCGACGAACGCCGAGAAGACCCCCTGGGGGCTCAGAGCGAGCATCTTGTCGCCGATGGTCCCGCCCAGCGCGCTCCTCCCGAAGGCGAGTATCGCGACGACCGCCACGAATGTGAACAGCAGCAGAAGCTCGACCTCCTGAGACTGCGTCACGGCACCCGTGAGCGCGGTACCGTAGAAGAGTCCGATGTTGTTCGCTCCGAGGGTATAGGAGACGGCGAGCGCGCTGACGAGCCCCGAGGCGCGGTTGAACGTGTCGACTGCTAGCAGGCCGAGGCGCGAGGTGAGCTTGGTTAGAAGCGCGTATATCGCGAAGGTCAGCGGAGCAGAGGCAGCGGGGGCGACGAACCAGAAGCCGACTATGTCCTCGGCTCTTGAAGCCTTGATGACGAAGCCCGCGGCCAGTGCCGCCCCTATGAACGCGCCCACCATCACCATGCTGAACGAGACGGGAAGGCGAAGGAGGGTGAGGGCCAGGGTAAGGGCGAGGGACATCGCGATGGTGGCGATCAGGACCGTCTCCGTCCCCGGCGCCAGAGTACCGGCCAGGCTCTTCGTCATCTTCGGGCCCTCGAGCACCACGCCCAGGAAGAGGCCGACGACCGAGACCCCGACGGCGGCCCTGTAGGAGAGCGAGCCGGAGCCCCTGAGGTTGCCTATCAGGAAGGAGCTGTTGTTCCACCCGAAGACGAAGCAGAGCGCTGCCGCGAACCCGAGGAGGAGTTCATCCAAGCGAATTTCGCATCTTCCTAGGCGTGCGTCCTACGTGGATCACCTTTGGGCGGCGTGTCTCCGTTTGATGGCGATTATTGGAGCGCGTCCCGGCATTACCGACACCTTCGCGAACCGTGGACTCAAGCCAGCCTTGCGCATCGTATTAAACGTCCAGCTTGGTTCGAAGAACCTCATCTCTTGAT
>JASHVT010000075.1 GCA_030039515.1 Nitrososphaerales archaeon | reverse complement strand
CGATGCGTGGTCTGCCGCCGTCGCCGCGGAGGACGGGATCCCTCAGCTGACGCTAGTGGGTTCGGGCCCGAACGGGAGCCCCACCGACATCGCGAACCTGATCTCCGACCTCCAGGCCAGAGCGAACGAGAACTACGTCCCTAGCTCCCTGACGCAGCTGCAGTCTCTGACCGGAGTGTCGCTGGGCATCTCCAACTCCAAGCAGGCCTTCACCGACGCCGCCAGCTTCATCCAGAAGTACAACAACGGGCTGATATCCTACGGGCCGTTCTACATCAGCACGTTCCAGGCGTCGACCACGCCCAACTATGCGATTCTCACCGCGAACCCATACTTCAAGCTGGGGCCGTACCTGGCTCCGCAGCTGTTCGCTCAAGCGAGCAGGATTTCGATAAGCAGCACGGTCCCGTCGACCGTCCTGCCCGGCGGGTCCATCGATTTGACTGCGCTGTCGACCCCGATAGGCCAGACGGAAGCCAGCACGGCTCAGGGCGTCAACATCGTCGCCCAGTTCGTGAGCAGCACGGAGGTGGTCGCGCAGGTCAAGCTGACGACCGGGGCGACAGGCACGGCCAATCTTGTGGTCCCTCCGAACCTCCCGCTGGGGAGCTACACGCTGACGCTCTACGCGTCTTCCGTCAACTCGACCATGATCGTCCCCCAGTCGTACTCGCTGTTGGTCGTCTCTTCGATGTCAACGACGCTCAGCACTAGCACTTCGCCGACTTCGTCGAGCTCGACGACCACGACGACCTCTTCGAGCTCAGTCTCATCGACGGCGATAATCGCCGTGGTTGCCGTCGTCGTGGTGATAGTCGTGGCCCTCGGAGTGGCGTTCTCGAGGAGACGGGGCACCGCGCCGAAGACCTGAGCAGACCTAGCGCGTGTCCGCCAGGGTGCCGCGTCTGCCATGCCGACTTGGGTAAGTTCCGCTCTCGGCCCCCTCAAACTGGAAACAACGAATAAATCGGGGAGACGACCATTGAGATACGGAGAAGCGTTCATGACCAGGAGGGGCTAGGATGGGGTTCGGCAGATTCGTACTCACGAAGGCGGTCTCGTACTTCCTCGTCCTGATGGCCACCGTGTCGATCCTGTACCTCGCCACCTACAGGGTCATCCAGAAGGTGATAACGAGCTCCGCCGCTGCGCTGGGCGAGGAGTACAAGCAGAATCTGCTGAGGAGCACCCACCTCAGCGGCCTGACTCCGACCCAGGTCCAGGTACTGGTGACGGACTTCGAGAAGAGCTACCTGGCGCAGTTCGCGTTCAGCCAGCCGCTTCCTGTGAAGTTCTCGGTCCAGATCTTCAGGCTGCTGACCCTGAACTTCGGCCAGTCATACGTGCTGAAGTGGAACGGGTCGCAGAGCGTCAACGTCATCATCGCGGGGTACCTCCCGAACACGATCCTGCTCTTCACCACAGCCACCCTGATCCTGATCGCGCTGGGGACCATAATCGGCCTTCTCGCCGCGAGGTCGGCTGGAAGCGGCTGGGACAGGGTCGTCCCGATCATAGCGGTCGTGCACTCGAGCCTCCCCGCCTGGTGGCTCGGTTTCCTCCTGATAGCCGGCCTTGGCTACGACCTGAACCTGCTTCCCACGCAGGGGCTGACCTCCGTGCCCGCCCCCACGGGCGCCCTCGCGTACGCGCTCAACGTGGGGGAGCACATGGTGCTCCCCGTCCTGTCCATCCTCATCGTGGGCCTCGGGGGTTTCGCCTATGTCGTGAGGAGCCTCGTCATCAGCACGATGGGCGAGGACTTCGTGCTGACAGCCAGAGCCCGCGGGCTGCCCGAGTCCAGGATCCTGTTCAGGCACATCCTGAGGACCGCCTCGCCTGCCATAACCACCCAGGCCATATTGGCGATAACGGGCTCCTTCGGGGGCGCGCTTGTGACGGAGATAGTCTTCAACTGGCCGGGGATAGGGCTCCTGACCTACATGGCGATCTTCTCGAACGACCTTCCTGTCATCATAGGCATCACCTTCGTCCTCACCATAATCCTCCTCGTGGGGTTGTTCATTGGAGAGCTGGTCTACGGCCTGCTCGACCCGAGGATAAGGGTGGGCAATGAGTAGCAAGTCGAAGGCGGCCCGCCCTTCGATGTGGAAGGAGCTCCTGAAGTCCAGGTCAGCCCTCCTGGGAATCGCGATATTGGCGGTGCTCGCCATTCTGACGGTCTACTCCTTCGTCGCCCTCCCGTCCAACTTCTCCCTGACGTGGCAGAACGGCGAGGCGTGGGAGCTCTACCCAGTGGACGCCCCCCCTCAGTGGGTCAGCCTCTTCGGGGTCAACACGGCCGCCACGGTCACCACGAACCTGACGGGGTGGACTTCCCAGACATACTCCGTCGGCGGCTCGAACTTCTCCGTGTACTCCGCCTCCACCACTATCAAGTGGTCGAGCAAGGCGTTCCCGCAGGAAGTGGCCTTCGTCCCGACGTACTCCGGGGCGCCGTCCACGATAACGCTGACATGGACGAAGCCGCAGGGCGGGTCGATCACGGTCAGCCTCGCGGAGCCCGCGTCTGGGGAGGCGTACGAGGCCCAGAGTCCCGACTTCGTCAGCGGCGCCTCCCAGTACATACTGAACCAGACCGGCGAGTACCAGACGCAGCTGAGCAAGGGACAGGTGATATCCACCTTCTTCGGGCAGCCGGGCCCGGGCATACTCAGCTCCTCCCCCGCCCAGGGGACGTACTCGCTGAGCGTGCAAGTCCTCTCCAGCGGCGCAGTCACAATGTCGGGCTCGCCCTTCGTCATAGTCGGCACCTCCTACGGGCTGATGGGGACCGACAGCCAGGGCAGGCCCATCGACCTGGGCCTCCTAGCCGGCCTGCCCAACGCCCTCGAGGTGGGGTTCCTCGTCTCCATCATCTCCGTGGTCGTCGGCATCGTATTCGGCGGACTGTCGGGCTACTTCGGAGCGAGGAAGGACAGCCTGATGCAGTGGGTCGCACTCGTCATACTGGCCATGCCCGCCCTCCCTTTCCTAGTCGTCATCTCCTTCACGACGCGGCTCAGCATCCTGGTCGAGGTGCTCCTGATCGCAGCGCTCTCGTGGCCCTTTTACGCAATAATCGCGAGGACGGTCGCTCTGTCAGTGAAGTCCCAGACCTTCGTCGAAGCCGACAAGGCCATGGGGGTCCCGTCCTACAGGGTCTTCGCGAGCCACTTCATGCCAAGGCTGGTCCCCGTGACGGTCGCCTACACCGTGCTCGGGATACCCGGGGGAATCCTGCTCGCGGAGACGCTGTCATTCATCGGCGTAGGCCCCGTGAACCTCGTGACCTGGGGAGGCATACTAGACGCGGCCTTCGTCAGCCAGGCCGCGGTCTTCGGCTTCTGGTGGTGGGTCGTCTTTCCCGGTCTGATGATTATAATATCGGCGCTGCCCTTCGTCATGCTCGGGTTCGCCCTTGAGAGGATCATAGCTCCCAGGGTGTCAGCGAAATGATGCTCTCAGTCGAGGACCTGAGAGTCTACTTCTCCTCGCCCCGCGGCGACGTGAAGGCCCTGGACGGAGTCGACCTGCAGGTCAGCGAGGGGGAGGTGGTCGGGCTCGCAGGCGAGAGCGGCTGCGGAAAGAGCACCCTCTCGCTCGCCATCTCTCGCCTGATCTATCCGCCGGGGCGCATCGAGTCCGGGAAGATCCTCTTCCAGGGCAACGACATCCTGAAGATGGGGCCCAACGAGTTCCGCGCAGGCTATCGCTGGAAGAAGATAGCTATGATATTCCAGGGCTCCATGAACGGGTTCACCCCGGTCTTCACGATAGGAGAGCAGATCGAGGAGGTACTCGAGATACACCAGTACGCGGGCGACTTCGCGTCCAGGACGAAGGACCTGATGAAGATGGTCGAGCTCGACCCGGTCATAGCCGAGCGATACCCGCACGAGCTCTCGGGAGGACAGAAGCAGCGGGCGTTCATCGCGATGGCTCTCGCCGTCGACCCTCCCTTCCTCATCGCGGACGAGCCGACCACCGCGCTCGACGTGGTCACCCAGGTCAACATCATGAACCTGCTGAAGAGGCTCAGGAAGGAGAAGGGCATCTCAATCCTGATAATCACGCACGACCTGGCGCTCCTCTCGGAGATAGTGGACAGGGCGTACATCCTCTACGCGGGAAGGATGGCCGAGCTCGGGACCGCCGAGCAGATATTCAAGGAGCCCAAGCACCCCTACACGCAAGGCCTCATCGGCTCGATCCCCACCCTGCAGAGCACGAAGATCGAAGGGATCGCCGGGTTCATGCCCGACCTCGCCAACCTGCCCCCCGGGTGCAAGTTCGCGCAGAGGTGCCCCTACGCCATGCAGGTGTGCGGGAAGGAGGAGCCGCTGCTGAAGGAGACGAAGGAGGGACAGAGAGTTGCCTGCTGGCTCTACTAGGACGCCCGTCGTGCAGCTGGAGAACGTCAGCGTCTACTTCACCAAGAAGAAGCTCCTCGGGCCGCAGGCCACGGTCAAGGCGGTGGACGGGGCCAGCATCCAGGTCGGGAGGGGCGAGATAGTGGGCCTGGTAGGGGAGAGCGGGTCGGGCAAGACGACGCTGGGCAGGGCGGCCATAGGCCTTCAGAAGCCAACGGGAGGGAAGGTCCTCTTCTCCAAGGAGGAGGGCCAGGTCGACATAGGCACTCTGAAGGGGAGGAGCTGGAGGCAGATGCGGAGCCACCTGCAGATAATCTTCCAGGACCCGTTCTCGTCCATCGACCCCAACATGAGGGTCTTCGACGTCCTCAGGATACCCCTCCTCGCGAGGGGCGTCAAGGACAGGCGGAAGGTCGAAGGGATGGTCTCGGACGTCTTCGGCCGGGTCGGCCTGCCCACGGACGTGCTCTCGAGCTTCGTCTTCCAGCTCTCCGGGGGCCAGAGGCAGAGGGTGAGCATCGCGAGGGTGCTCCTCCTCGACCCCGAGTTCATAGTGGCCGACGAGGCGGTGTCGATGCTCGACGTCTCCTTGAAGGGGGACATCCTGAAGATAATGAAGACCATAGCGTCAGACCTCCACGTCGGGATCCTCTTCATCACCCACGAGATGGCCGTCGCGCGGGTCATCTCCGACAGGATCGCGGTGATGTACCTGGGGAACGTGGTGGAGATGGGGTCGGCCGACCAAGTGGTCGGGCACCCGCTCCACCCCTATACGCAGGCGCTTCTCCAGGCCTCCCCCACCATCGACCCTTCGCTCAGGGAGGTCCTCAGGACGGTCAACGTCAAGGGGGAGATACCGAGCAGCTCGGCCCATCCCTCAGGGTGCAAGTTCCACCCGAGATGTCCCTTCGCGATGGACAAGTGCACGGACAATGTCCCTGAGCTGAAAGAGATAGAGGAAGGGCACCTAGTGTCCTGCTGGCTCTACTAGTACCTGGTCGAAAGGAAGTCGAAGAGGCCCCTGAACCCGACGAACGCGCCCGCGATCGCGAGGATGAAGGAGACTATGAGCAGCCCTATCGCGAAGGGCGAGCCGCGCGAGGTGAAGTCGAGCGTGATGGAAGCCACGATGAGCACGACGGCGGCCAATATTTTCGACGACCCCGAGTCCAATGTCCGTTTTGGGCCGCCAATCTATTTACGCGTTGGACGCGGTTGGCACCAGACTTGAAAACGTCAAGGAGCTCGAAGCGTACGATCTCGGAGTCGAAGGCGCTCGCCTTCATAGACGGAAGGTCCTCCTACCCTCAGGCAGAACGCGCTCTTGAGGAGGTCGCAGGGGAGTTGGGGCCCTTCTTAGCCGGGCACGGCGCGCGGGTCTCCAGGGCGATCGCGACCATGAGCCTGGGGGTCTCACCCGAGTCGGTGGCGAAGCGCCTCGGCTGGAAGGAGTTCGAGTCGTTCTGCGCCAGGCTCCTACAGGGGTCAGGCTACGGCGTCGAAGAGAACGTGACGCTGACGAAACCCAGGGTCCAGATAGACATCGTGGCTACGGGTCCTTCGCACGTGCTGAGCGTAGACTGCAAGCACTGGGAGAGGGCCCATTCTCCCTCGGCGCTTGCGAGCTTCGCGGGCGCCCAGAAGAGGAGGAGCGGCCTTTACAGGAGGGCGAAGCCCGAGGCGAAGCCGGTCGTCTCCGTCATCTTGAGCTTCTCTCAGCCTGAGGGTAGCTTCGTGGAAGGGGTCCCGGTCGTCCCGGTGCGGTCTCTCACGAGCTTCCTCGGCTCCATCGAGGCTTATTCAGAGCTCATCGAAACGCGCTAGGTCGACACGGCACCCGTTAATAACGGCCCGCCGCTCCAGCGGGTCTGTGACGAAGGTCGTTCTGTGCGGGATGGGCGCCATCGGGACTGAGATTCTCAAGTATCTAGTCGAAAGATCGCACACTATCGTCGGGGTCGTAGACAGCGACCCGGAGAAGAGGGGGAGGACGGTCGCCGAGTTGACAGGCCTCCCTGTAGGAGTCCAGGTGGTAGGGTCCGTCGGCGAGCTCGAACCCCTTGATGCTGACGTGGCGATCTTCGCCACCAAGTCGAGGATCAAGGACATGGCGGCGGACCTCATCGCAGCGGCCAACCTCGGCCTCGACGTGGTGACTACCTCGGAGGAGATGGCGTTCCCAGAATACGCGGACGCGGCGTCGGCAGAGAGGATCGACACAGCAGCCAGAGGGAAGGGCGTGAGCGTGGTGGGCGTCGGCGTCAACCCGGGTTTCGTGATGGACCTCGTCCCGGCAGCCGTGCTCTCGGCTTCGAAGAACCCCGCAAGCGTCCACGTTGTGAGGTCGGTAGACGTGAGCAGGAGGAGGCGCCAGCTCCAGGCGAAGACTGGAGTAGGCCTCACGAGGCCTAAGTTCGAGAAGGAGCTCGAGAGTGGCGCGCTCGGGCACGTTGGGCTGGTCGAGTCCGCGCAGCTGATAGCGCTCTCCCTAGGGAAAGAGCTGGTCAACATCAAACAGGGGGTCTTCCCGGTGCTCGGCTCAGAGGAGTACGTGATGGGAGTGAGGCAGTTCGCCGAAGGGAGGGCGGGGGAGTGCCAGATAAGGCTCGACCTCGAGATGACGACGACCTCCGCGGACTTCGACGTGGTCGAAGTGAAGGGGGACCCGCCGCTCAAACTAAGGTTCGAAAGGGGCGTGTTCGGGGACTCGGCGACGGTGGCGTTGGTGGTCCATGCGGCGGAACGGATTTCCAGGGCGCCGGCGGGTCTCATCACGGTGCTCGACATCCCCTTAAGCGGCGTCCCTCGTTGATGCGCGCAAGGCCTTAAAGCAAGAGAACATGGGTGAGTGACGAGGCTGTGATGTTACAGAGTTACGGTTAGGTCAAGATAATGCGCGGCCGTGGGCGACGTAACTCGCGGGCGCATCTTGAAGACCGGAAGGCATTAGACTGAGCCTCGCCAGTGAATCAAGACCCCGAACTTCCAGATAGTTACCGCCGGGAGAACCAGGCGGAAGTTACCAAGAACCTTCTTGGGCCTCTCAGCTTGGGGGAAGCTTCAGCCTAGGAGCTTGACGGCTCCATGAAGGATGGCGGTCCGGTGCCCACTTTCTTGCTAGCACGCCTTTCCGTCACGATGACGATGGATACGACCGCAACTAATACGAGCACTAGACAAATCAGCCCCAATAGAAGCCACTGAAAGAGTACAGGCCGTACGAATCCGCCGAGGGCGCTTGAGTTGGGCGAATCTACCCATGCTGCGACTGTATGAGGGGACTGTAAGCCCTCCTGCCCAAGACTCGTTGGAAGACTCATGTACGAATTGTATGACTCTTCATACGTGGGACTCGAGGTCTGATTGCTGACGGAGACCCACAGAGGTTCGTCAGCCTCGAAGGCGAGGGTCACGGTGGAACCCGATGGAATTGATGAGCTTAGTGAGCGATACAAACCGAATTCCATCGTGTAGTCAGAGAAGACGGCGAAATCGGGTGACAACGACTTCAGCAGCACTGATCCGCACACACCTCCGGTACAGAGACCACCGTCGCCAGCGACCCAATCGGCTTCAGTATCAACGAGAGTCCCGTTCACGTACAGACCTACAACTGTGCGTGTTGACGAGGCATATTGGAACGGGAAGATGGTGACCGTCCCTTCTACCCACCCCGCTATGGTGGCGTTCGTAACGAACGGCGTGAACAATGTCGTGTTCGCAGGAACCAGCCAACCGACGTTGCTTGGGTCGTTGTTTCCCCACGAAAAGACGCACTCTCCCCAATGCAGGTTAGCACAGACCGCATCGGCGGGCCTCACTGCGGCTGTGGAGGATGCGAGAATGAGCAATAGACCTACTGCGGTAGCCTGACTCTTCAGGTCCAAGCAGCTACGACTTGCGAGGGTCTGTTACTTACCGCTTGTTACCATGTCTGGTTCTCCTCAGCCAGTTTAGACCGAGCCTCGCTTCGTTCGCTGGCGAACCAGCTCAGCTGACCCTATAGACCAGGTTCAAGCCTGTCTCTTCGTCGAACTTCCTTAGGGCCCTGTTCCTGGTGGGCGTGATGGTCGCTTCAAGCAGTGGCATTATCCTCGCGTATACGACGTGCCCGCTGATCGCGCTCATGTCACGCCGTCCGAATGTCCCGTGGAGGTGGAGGAAGGGTTTGCCTTCCTTCAGCGTCAGGTTACCGAGCAGCCCTGCGACCTCCATGAACTCCTCCATCTCGTGTTCCTCGTATTTCTTTGACTCGTGGTTGAAGTAGGCCAATCTCAGCCTGTCCACTCCCCCTATCGCTTTGACCTCCGCCGTCCTGATCCGCTCTTTGGTCGCCATCTTCAGAATCGCCTCCGGGATCTCCTCTCCTGCCTTCAAGCTGTAGAACCTTGCCACGTCACCCGGAGCGACTCCAACGGTTAAAAGGTTGGAACAGCCCTCCGCACAGGGCCATTGCGCCTCCACCTGAACAAGCCCGGAATCAGGGTCCTCGGCGTCGCTGAGAGCTTCAGGCAAGGCAGCGCACGGTCCTTTCTGGCGGGCGTCGTGATGCGCCGGGACCTCGTCATAGACGGGTTCGCCATCGGCAGGACTTCGGTGGGCGGGGATGATGCAACGGAGTCGATAGCGCGCCTTTACAGCAGGCTCCGAAGAAACGACGTCAACTTGGTCATGGTGTCGGGGGCGATACTGAGTCTATACAACATCGTCGACGTAGACCTCCTCGCACGAATGACCAGGCTGCCCGTCGTGTGCCTGACCTACAGGGAGACGAGCGGTATAGAGGAATCCATCAGGAAGCACTTTCCTCGGGCCGCGGAAGGCAAGCTGACCGCTTACAGGGCCCTCGGGGCTAGAAGGAGGGTGAGACTGAGGTCGGGGCGCAGCCTCTTCGTAAGGACCTCAGGCATCCCCGACGTCGAGCTCTCTTCAGTCCTGGAGATGTTCACTCTCCAGGGCTCTATCCCGGAGCCCGTCAGGGTGGCGCGGCTTCTTGCGAGGGCGGTCCTATCTAGCGGATCTTCACGCCGGGGTTCATGACCCACTTGGGGTCGAGTGTCCGTTTGATTTCCTTCATCAGGTGATAGGTCTTCGGATACTGGCCCTCTACGAACCGCGACCTCAGAATCCCGTCCCCGTGCTCGCCTGTGATGGAGCCCTTCATCTTCCAGACCGCCTCGAAGCACTCCTGCATCAGCTCGTCTAGAATTCCCATGTCAGCCCTGGAGTTCGGGTCGAGGAGCGGCCTTGAGTGCAGGTTGGCGTCTGCAGCGTGCCCGTAGGTGATGTAGGTCAGGCCTCTTCTTTCGAACTGGTCCCTCAGGAGCGCGACGAGGTCGCTCAGCCTCTCGGGAGGCGCCACTAGGTCTTCGACGCCGGGGACGAGGATCCTGTTCGCTCTCTTGATCTCCTGTGCGAGGTTCAAAGTTCCGTTCCGCACTCCCCACGCTTCGTCGACTTCTAGAGGGGAGGCGACTACAAGTGGGTCGTACTGGCCCACAGGCGACGCCGCGACTTCGTCCATCTTGGACGTGACCTGCGCGTGCGTCCCATCGAATTCGCAGAAGACGAGGAATTCCTTGCTGGCGCGCGAGTATCGCGCCAACATGCGCTCTCGCCCGACCTCCTTGAAGACCTTCTTGTCGACCAACTCCACCGCTGTGGGCTCCATTCTCCGGAACTCACGCACGACCTCCCCCAGCTCGTCGAGCTCGGCCTCGACCACCAGGAGGATCCTCTCTTTGGGCTTCTCCAGAACTCGGAAGGCTATCTTTGTAGCTATTCCGAGCGTCCCTTCAGACCCCACAAAGAGCTTTGGGAAGTCGACCACGTCGTCGTGCAGGACCCTCTCCAGCCGGTAGCCGGAGGAGTTCTTAGTGACGTTGGGGCGCTCCTCCTCGATTTCCTTCCTGTGTTCGAGAAGAAGTTCAGCGACTCTCCCTAGCTCCGGGCCGGCCGAGGACGCCTGGTCAACTTGCACGGGCTTCACTTCGACCAATCCTGACATCGGCAGCACGGCCCTGAGTCTCAGGACATAGTCGATGGTCGAGCCGTATTTCGGCGTCCTCAAACCAGAAGAGTTGTTTGCGACCATCCCTCCGACAGTGCAGCTCCTGAAGCTCGACGGATCGACGGGCACCCAAAGACCGGAGGTCGCGAGCTCGGAGTTGAGGTCCGCCTTCACCGTGGCGGGGTGGCAGACTACGTTGCCACTCCCTCGCAGGATCTGTTCCTCGCTTCTCTGAAGCAGTATGACACCGGCCCCCACCGACTGGCTGGGGATGGAGGTCCCCCCTCCCCGCGCGGTGAGGGGGGTGCCCGAGAAGACCGCCTCAGCTACTGCCCGTTCTACGTCGCCCTCTGTCTCCGCCACGAGCGCCTTCGAGGGCCTGACCTTGATTATGCCTGCATCGGATGAGAGCTCCTCCAGGTCAGTCTCAGGCAGAGACTTCAATGGCCGGAGTAAATCCGCTTGATATCTACGCGTTCCTATGCTTGGCCTTCGGTTGGCAGTCTAGCCGGGAGTCTGGGTGGTGCTTACAGTCGAGCTAGAGCTGCTACTCGCCGCTTCTACTATGATCTCACCCTCCATCCACGGGTGGTAGTCGCAGTGGTAGTAGTACGTCCCCGGAACAGTGAATGTGAAGGTGAAGGACCCCGTGGCAGGCGAGCAGGCCGAGCCTAGGCAGCCGCTGTCCCACGAAGCCGGGTCTCCCGTGTTCGAAGTGGAGGTGTGGGCGGCGTTGTCATCGTTCGTCCAGGTGACCGTCGCGTTCACCCCGATGACGACGGTCATGTTGAGCGGACTGTATCCGTAGAGGTAGTTGGTCGGGCAGCTATTGTAGCACGTAGGCGGCCCTGACGCCCCGCTCACGATCGTGACGTTGAGGCACGTCGAGGGGGTGCAGGTCTGCGTCGACGATGTCGTCGTGCTGGAAGTCGTCTTGAACGAAGGGGCCACGTCCACCTGATAGTATCCGATGCTCGAGACCGCCGCGATTATCAGAACCGTCACGACTATGCCGACGTAGGTTGAGCCCCTGTTGCTCATCTTTGCCGATTCGATTTCGCGTCTCCATCTGGGGGTAAAAAGCGTTTGCGACGATGCGCCGCGAAACATTTGAACATAAGTTAAAAGCATCTTCTTCGGGCCCGAGTGCCGAGAATCTAAGTGGAGGAGACTAAGGAGGGAGCCTCCAAGCAGACTCCACAGCCCGATAGCAAGCCGGTTCCTGCACCAGCGCCCGCTCCCGCTCCTCAGCCAAGGCCCGCGACGTCGGCTCCTCCTCCGCCCAGGCCGCAGGTTGCTCCGCCCCCGCCTCCACCTTCGAAGCCTGCGACGAAGAACACAGGAAGGCGGACCTTCCTCAAAGCCGCGGTCGTGGTGAGCACAATCCTCGCGATAATCCCGTTCGTGCCCTGGGGGTCCTTCCTCTCGTCCACTGTCAACGCCGGCGAAGCGCCGACGACCCTTTTGGAGCCTGTGGTGATAGACGACAACGCCACGGAATATGGCGCCGCCGCGGCTGGGAAGGCGGTGAACGTCAACGACCTGACCAGCTTCCCGGCTCCCGACGTTTCGCTAGGGAACGTGCCAGGGAACGGCCACTGGGTCTTCACCTGGCCATCATCAGGGAGCCTGAGCCTCGACACGGAGAACCCCAACACGTTCCAGAAGTTCGAGCTCATCCGGCTCCCGAACGGCACCTCGCTCCCCAACGGAAAGACCACTCCCACGATGAGCGCTCTCGACTTCGTCGCATTCAGCAAGGTCTGCGTCCACCTCTGGTGCAGCCCTGACTACAACCCAGTCAACGGGGTGTTCCAGTGCCCGTGCCACGGAAGCGAGTACAGGACGCCTGATGGGCTGGCGATCGCAGGTCCTGCGTCGCTGCAGCCGTTCCCCAACAACGCCATCCCGATGCTCACCCTGCAGGCCGACTCCGACGGCAACCTCTACGTCTTCGCGATGAACTACGACCCGAAGGCCTCAAGCCCGGGCAACCCTGTGGCTGTAGGAAACGACATCGAGGCGAACGGGATAATCGGGTTCGGGCGGGACTATGAGAGCTACGAGAACTTCATATTTTCTGGGATGCAGATCGCCGCCAACACCGCAGAGGAAACGACTGACACATGAGCGGCCCCCCGGCTCCGGGCAAGCCAGAGAGAAAGGACCCCGTCACCAGGCTCTACAAGTGGATCTACAAGGGGCTGGAGCGTACCGTCTACATGGGGGTGCAGTACACCTATCCGAAGCGGTTCGTCAGCCCCCTGGGCTACCTCGGCGTCCTGACGGGCATCACCTTCCTCGTCCTCGGCGTCACAGGCGGCCTCCTCATGATATACTATCAGCCCACGCTGACGGGGTGCGGGAGCATCACCTGCGCCTTCGCGAGCGTCCAGAACATCAACAACAACGTGCCGTATGGCTGGCTCCTCAGGAACATCCACTACACCTCCTCGAACGCGATGGTCCTGCTGGCCGTCCTCCACATGTACTACCAGTACTTCAGCGGCAGGTTCAAGATCAAGAACGAGGTCCTGTGGGTCACAGGCATCCTCCTTGGGATAATCACGGGCGTCGAGGCATACAGCGGCTACGACCTGATATTCAACCAGAGGGCCGGGCTCGCGATAGAGATAGGCTCCTCGCTCGCCAACTCCTCCCCCGTCATCGGGCCGCAGCTGAGGATCGCCGTCTTCGGGCAGGGTTTCACTGACTTCATCCTGAGGCTGTACGCAGGGCACGTCTTCATCCTCCCGATGATAATGATAATCCTGGTCTTCATACACTTCCCGAGGTACCTCGTGTTCGACATACCGGTGATCGCGACCGTGGTCGGAGGGCTGCTCCTCGTCGCCGCCATGTTCCCCGTCCCCCTGGGCATCCCGTACAACCCTAGCAACGGCCAGCTCACCATTCCTGAGTGGTACCTTACAGGGATCTACGCGCTGCTCAGGACCGAGTTCAACAAGTTCGTAATGGGCGGGCTGATGCCCGCGCTCCTGTTCCTGATGGCGATCGTCGTCCCGTTCGTGGACACGTCCAAGAAGCTGAGCTGGAAGGACCGGCCGTTCTTCACCGCCCTCGGGATCACCACGATAGCGCAGATAATAATCACGACGGCCTGGGGCTTCTATGTCAACCCCAACACCAACCCCAGCTGCGTCATACTGGGGCACGCCATCAGCGGGACGCTCTGCAGGCTCTACGTGAACCCCGACTACTACTTCGCCTCGATGCTCGGCGTCACGGCGCTCTCGTTCGTCAGCACGTACGCGTTCCTCAGATATCTGAAGGGGAGGGAGAGGGTGAGGAAGGCGGCCGCTCCGATGGGCCCGATACTCACGAGGAAGTGGGTCTACATCATATTCCTCGCGCTGATCCTCGCCCAGGTCGCCCTGAACGGCCTCGCCGCGGAGGCGTCGTCAGCCAGCCTGAACAATCTGACCCTCTTCGACGTGGGGGCCATACTCGTGACCTTCGGGATAATCGCCCATCTCTACAGGTACAGCCAGAGCCTGCCGTTCTAGGGCTCCAGCCTGATGTCCGCCACGGTCTCGACCCATCGGGGGCCAACGACCCTCACCCTGCGGGCCCTGTACCTCGCGCCTTTGGGCAGGAGCTCGGAGAGCTCCTCAGCGAGCATCCGTAGCGCCTCGGGCTCGTCGCGCCCTGGGAGGTGCCTGTAGTAGTGTATGGTCGCACCCTTCCCCGCCAGGGCCAACGCGGAGGGGAGGAACTCGTCCGCTTTGGAGGGGTGCGGCATCACGACCCTGTCGAACCTGCCGTCGGGCCTTAGGTCCGAGGCGTCGCCTTCCACCACGCTCACGAGTTTCTCGACCTTGTTGATCTTGTCGTTCTCCCTGTGAAGCTCGCAGGCGTAGTGGTTCAGCTCGCAGCTTGTGACCCTCGCCGCCCCTATCTTCGCCGCCTCTATCGAGAACGGCCCGACGCCCGCGAACATGTTCAGCATCCTATCCCCCTTCCTGACCAGCCCGGCGACCCTGAGCCTCTCGGTGGAGAGCCGCGGAGAAAAGTAGCACCTGGCCACGTCCACCTTGAAGGCGCAGCCGTTCTCCCTGTGCGTGGTGAGGGTCCTCTTCTCTCCAGCTATGTGCTTCAGGCTCCTCAGCCTGAGCTCCCCTTCGATCCCGCCCTCCTGCTCGTAGACCGCCTTCGCGTTCTTGACCTGGCCGAGGATCGCCTCTCCTATCCGCTTCTTCTCCCTTGGCCTGAACGACGCCAGCCTGACTATCGCTATGTCGCCGATCAGGTCCACGCCCGTGGAGACCCTGTCCTGGCCACCGACGCCCGCCGAGTCGAGCGCGCCCCTAATCAGGCGCGGCAACTTCCTCGCCTTGGGCAGACACGTAGTAGTAGGCGCCCTTCTCCTTCTGCTCCCTGTCCAGCTTGCTCCCAGGCTTGTTCACCCTAGGCCTCCCCGTGTTGACGTCCCGCCTGTAGGTCAGCCCCACCAGCTTCAGGAAGGCGTTCATCCCGTCCTCCTTGGTCATTGGCTGCGTCGCCCGCCCTGAGGTCCCGGGCTCGCCGTCGAAGACCATCAGCCTGTCGGACACTATGTCGAGGACCTGCAGGTCGTGGTCGATGATGATCCCTGCCTTCCCCCTCGCCTTCACCAGCCTGTTGATCGCCCTGGCGACCACGAACCTGTCCTCCACGTCGAGGAACGCCGAGGGCTCGTCGAGCGCGTAGACGCCCGCCTCCTGGGCCATCGTCGCGACTATCGCCACCTTCTGAAGCTCCCCGCCGCTCAGGTCCGACATCCTCCTGGGTAGGAGCTTCTCCATCCTTAGGGGGGCGGCCAGGCTGTCCTGCAGGACGGGCTCGCTGTACTTCGTCCCGAGCGTCCCGACGAGGAACTCGTCCACGGTCCCAGCGAACGACGAGGTCAGGTACTGCGGCTTGTACGCGACCTTCGTGCCGGCCGAGACCTTGCCCTTATCCGGCTTCTCCTGGCCCGCCACCATCTTGAGGAACGTCGTCTTGCCGAGCGCGTTCGCTCCCACGACCCCCACTATCGTCCCTGCCTTGATCGACCCCTTTTCCGCGGTGATGTGGAAAGTGTCGTACGACTTCCTAAGGGCGGTGTACTCGGCGACGACCTCCTCGCTCTCGACCGTCTCCCCCGCCGACCTCTGGCCGAATGAGACAGGGTGGTCCCTGAACCTGATGTTCTCTTGAGGCAGGTACCCGTCGAGGAGGGAGTTGATCCCTGTCCTCGAGGCGTAGAGCCCCGACACGATGCCGTACGCCCCGGGCTCTCCGTAGATTATCTGGACATAGTCCGCGACGTAGTCGAGGAACGCGATGTCGTGCTCGACGACGAGGACCGCCTTCCCGGCCTCCGCGAGCCTGGTGATGAGTTTGGAGACCTCCAGCCTCTGATACACGTCGTTGTAGGAGGAGGGCTCGTCGAAGAGATAGAGATCCGCGTCCCTCATCGCTGCCACGGCCACGGCCACCCTCTGCAGCTCCCCGCCGCTCAGGTCCGGGAGGCGCTTGCCGAGCGTCTCTTCGAGGCTTAGCGTCCTCACCACGTCGTCCATGACCCTCCTCTCGTCCATCTTATTCAGCAGCGAGCCCGCGTCCCTGTCCCACGCCTCAGGGAGCTTGTACACCGCCTGGGGCTTGAGCGAGACCCTGAGCTCCCCCCGTGCTATCCTTTCGAAGTGCTCCTTCATCTCCCTCCCGCTCAGGTACGACAGGAGCTTGTCCCATGTGGGCTCGTGGTCGTAGTCGCCGAGGTTCGGGACCAGTTGGCCGGCGAGTATCTTGAGGGCCGTCGACTTGCCTATCCCGTTCCTTCCCACCAGTCCGACGACCTGGCCCTTCCTCACTGTAGGGATCCTGAAGAGTCTGAACGCGTTGACCCCGTACTGCTGGATCTTGTCCTCCTTCAGCTCCTCGCTGAGGTTCAGGATGTCTATCGCGTCGAACGGGCAGACCTTGATGCATATCCCGCAGCCTATGCAGAGCTCCTCGGAGACGAGGGCCATCTTGTCCTGGCCGAGGACGATGCACTCCTGCCCGTTGATGTTGACCGGGCACTCCTTTATGCACTCGAGGCCGCACTTCTTCGACTGGCACAGGTCGTCGTCGACCACTGCCACCCTGTGTACCATCGTCTCTCCCTACTCGGCCAGCCTCTTCGGTATCGGGCAGAACTGGCAGATGGCCGGGTCGCCGGAGAGTTTGAGGCTCTCGACCGAGTGCCTCTTCTTCATGGACGACCAGACGTCCCGCTCGCCGGGCACGCCGCAGTGGTGGATCGATTCGTGCTCCTTGATGACGGGGAGGAGCCGGCACTTCACGCATATCGGCTTCACGAACGCCGCGGGCCTGATGCTCCCGACCGCCATGGCGAGGCCGTAGGTCCCGAAGGCCCAGAAGACAGCGAGCGCGAAGACGCCGTAGATGCTGCCGAGAAGCAACGTCAGACAGGCCGCGGCCGCTGTCAGGGCCACGCCGACGGCCGCCCCGGACCTCCCGGGGAACAGGGCGAAGCCCCTCGTGGCCTTGGGGAACGCCGGTATCGCGAGGAGCGGGACCGCCAGATAAGCGAGCGGGGAGAGTGTCACCACCTTGAGCCTCTGCGCCACGTCCTCCCAGCCAGCGTCGAGAGCGTCCAAGTTCAGACGAGTTGACCGTTTCTCTATTTATCCATGAGTCGTCGCCGCTATGCCCGGCGCAGCTCGCCTTCGACTCTGTGCTTGAGCTTCTCTAGGTCCTCCGTCACGGGGCCGGAGAACGACAGTATTATCGGCGTGATGGAGACGTTCTGGTCTGCCAGGACGGCCTCTGCGTCTGTGTTCGGGGCGAAGCTCGGAAGCCTTTCTCCGAAGAGCCAGTAGTAGGGCCTCCCCCTGGGGTCCTTCCTTACGATGACCCTGTCCGTGTACTTCCTCCTCGCGACCTCTGTGAGCGCGATCTTCGTCCTCTTCCCGAGCTTCGACGGGAAGTTCACGTTCAGGAGTTCAGCCCCGCTGGGCATCCCGTTGCGCAGGACGTCCCCGATGATGAGGCCTGCGACGCGCGCCGCCCTGGCAAACCCCGGCGAGTCGTATTCGAGCTGGAACATCGACTCGTCCTCCACCTCCATCGAGAATGCTATGGCAGGGATTCCTGTGATCGCCGACTCCATCGCTGCCGCCACGGTCCCTGAGGCGAGGATGTCCTGATAGGAGTTGTTGTCCCCTATGTTGATCCCCGACACGACGAGGTCAGGTCTCCTCGGGAGGAGCTTGTTGACGCCTATCATCACGCAGTCCCCGGGAGAGCCTGAGACGGCGTAGGACTCGAACTGCCTTCCCTGCAGCTTTGTGATGCGGAGGGGCTTGTGGAATGTGAGGCTGAGGGCTGTCGCGCTCTGGGGCGCGTCGGGAGAGACTACCACGACGTCCGCGTGCTGCGAGGCCGCCTTCGCCAGCTCGACGATGCCGCCGCTGTGGATCCCATCGTCGTTGGTGACCATCACCAGCTTCTTACTTTCTGGCACTCCGGGTCGCCTTCGACAGGGCTCTGTCTATAGACCTTGTCCCGTCCTTCAGCCCGTAGTGTTTCGAGATCAGCTCGCGCCCGCGTTCCACGCTCTCCTCGGTGAACAGCGCCTCCAGGATGAGCCGCTCCTCGTCGTCGAGGTCCATCGACTTGAGCGCCTCTCCCAGCCTCGCCTGCTCGGCAGCCAGCTCGTCTATCGTGCGTCCGAGGCGTCGCGCCTCCTCCCTCACCCTCCTCCGGAGCAGCATCATGTCCTCCGCCATCCCTTCGAGGTCCGCCCTCGCGTTCGGCCCCGGTTGGGCGGCGCGCGACCCGTCAGTGAACTTTATCACAGAGAACCCGGGGGTGGAATAGTCGCCGAGAAGATAGCGCTTGGGAGCGTAGACCTTCCTCACTGACATCCTCCCCGTCTGCACCTTCACTTCCTGGACCAGGCCCTGCCCTTCGAGCTTCGCTAGGTGCTTGAGCACGCCCTGGATGGAGATCCCAGTGAGCTCCGCAAGCTCGCTCAGGGTCCTCGGCCTTATGGAGACCAGGTGGGCTATCTTCACCCTCGTCCTTGAAGCCAGGACCTTCTCAGGTTCCATATGCTTCTCGAGGGGAAGGATTTATAAAAGGGTTTAACTGACAGTTACTTAACCAGAGGTTAAGTGTATGAGCACAGGAAGCGAGGACAAGCG
>JASHVT010000074.1 GCA_030039515.1 Nitrososphaerales archaeon | reverse complement strand
ATCGCCTCTCCCCAGAGGCTCGAGATCCTCAGGATACTAAACATCAAAGGCCCGCTGACATACAGCGCGCTGAAGACGCTCGCGGGCTTCAAGTCGAAGAAGGAGTCTGGGAAGTTCGCGTATCACCTGAGGAAGCTGGTGAAGCAGCTCCTCATCCAGCTCAACAGGCAGGAAAGGAAGTACACGGTCACCAACCTCGGAAGGCTCGTCCTCAACCTCACTCGGCAGATCGAGGAACAGTCCCTGGTAGAGAGCGGGAAGCTCTACGTGAGGACTTCCCACCAGACTCTCGAGGAGTTCAATGCGAACAAGATCCTGCAGTCGCTCGTCAAAGAGGCGGGGATGCCCGTCGAGCTAGCGCAGAGGATAACGAGCGAGACCGAGTCCCGGCTGTACAAGTTCCAGACGCAGTATCTGACGGCCCCTCTCATACGGGAGATAGTGAACGCCCTCCTGGTCGAGCACAGTATGGAGGAGTACAGGCACAAGCTGACCAGGCTGGGCATGCCCATCTATGACGTGACCCAGCTCCTTGGCAAGGCCGGGGACGACGGAGGGAACGTCGAACTGCTGGTCCACCAGACGGGCAAGCAGGTGTTCTCGGAGTACCTTCTGCTTGAACAGCTGCCCAGAGACGTGGCAGACGCGCACCTCTCAGGCGACATCCACATCACCAACGCAGGCTCCTGGGGGCTGACGCCCGACACCGTCTTCGTCGACCTGATCTCGGTCAGGAGCGCGGGACTGAACCCGAGGGGCAAGATCCAGAACTGTCCGATGATACCGAGCCCGGAGAGCGCCGAGAGGGCCCTGAACATAGTGATCAACATGTCCGCGATGTTGACGAAGGAGGCCTCAGACGAGATCACGTTCTCAAACTTCCTCCAGTACCTGGCGCCCTTCTGCAAGTCGAAGGGCAAGAGGGAGCTGGAGGGGCTGATGCTGAGGTTCTTCGAGGACGTGAGCTCCCCGATCGCTGGGGCCCAGAGCCCAGCCATCAGCCTCGAGCTGAACCCGTTCAAGCATGACGAGGCCACGAGGGACGTGATGGACAAGACCCTGGACGCGACGCTCGGGGCCTATCGGGATTTTGTCGCGGAGACCCCGAGGCCGGACGTCAGGCTCCTCCTGGCCAAGCCGAACAGGGTAGACGACACCAAGACGCTGAAGGACGCGGCGTCGATCATCTACAACGGAGGGAGGATCGCGTTCTACTCCTCGGACCAGAGGAGGAGTTTCCTGGGACTGAACGCCAACGTCCTCTCGGAGGAGGCGAAGGCAGACAACATAAGCGTCCTCCACGGGCTGAGCCTGGACCTCCCGAGGCTCGCGTACGACTCGAACCAGGACGAGACGTACTTCAGGGCCAAGCTTGCGATGCTCATCGGGGTCGCCTCGGACGCTCTCTCCACGAGGAGGAGGCTGATCGAGAGGACCATCAAGCGCGGGCTGCTGCCTTCCCTGGCCGGCGGGTCCGACTCCGTCACATCGGACACGATGCCCCTCATCATGAACATGGTCGGGATGGAGGAGACGCTGGCCAGCCTGATCAGGGACCCCACCACGGGCTCGCGCTTCGAGCTGGCGGACAAGATAGTCAACACGGCCACGCAGGTGGCGGAGGAGAAGTCTACAAGAATCGACAGGCTCGGGATGGCGATGCTCGACCTCGACGGGGCCGGGAGGCTCGCGTCGCTTGACGCGGAGAAGTACGGCAAGGCGAACCTCCAGCCGCTCGGCAGGGGCGGCTACACGCAGGCGCCGCGCCTGGTCCTTGCAGACCTCGAGAACGCGGAGAAGATGGACTATGTCACCAAGCTGTCAGCCGGGCTCCACGGCGGCCTGTCTGTGACGCTCGACGGCTCGTCAGAGGAGGTCCGGGGAGTCTACAACGTCATCCTGAACGCGACGCCGAAGCTGCCTTACTTCAAGGTCGACCGCACCATCTCGTACTGCAGGAACTGCGGCGCGAAACTCGGGCGGAACGCCGCGAGGTGCAGCAGGTGCAAGTCCGTCGCAGTGGCGCAGTATTCGACAGCCTCCTAGCCGGCGCGAAACCGGTTGACTTCCTGTCAAATCGAGTAAACAGCGCAGCGTCTCATGTTGCGAAGTTACTTTCGGACACCCGTGCGTGGTTGTCAATCTCAGTTATCCATAGACAAGATATATGTCTCGGGGAAAGGCCTCAAGGCTAAGGTTATGACGTCAATAGTTGAAGAGCCACGTGACTCTCCGGATGGACAAAACTCGAAAGAGGTAGTGCTCCCACGGGAGACGCTCGCATCGTTTGGAGGAGATGAACTGCGAGCGAGAGTGTTCTATGAGAAATACGCCCTGAGGGACGCGAAGGGCAAGCAGGTCGAGAAGATACCCGACGAGATGTGGCGCAGGGTCGCCAAAGAGCTCGCTTCCGTGGAGGCAGAGGAGAAGAAGGATGAGTGGACGTCGAAGTTCCACTGGCTCCTGCAGGACTACCGGTTCGTGCCCGGAGGGAGGATACTCTTCGGCGCGGGACAGGCCAGGAAGTCGACGCTGCTGAACTGTTATTTCTTCCGGGTGAAGGAAGATTCGATCGAAGCGATATTCGACTGGTGCAAGGAGGCCGCCAGGACCTACAGCTTCGGCGGCGGCGTGGGGACTGACATCTCGGTCCTGAGGCCCAGAGGGGCGCCGGTCAACAACGCGGCGATATACAGCTCGGGCTCGGTCTCCTTCATGGAACTGCTCTCGACCACCACGGGGACGATAGGCCAGGCGGGGAGGAGGGGGGCCCTGATGATCACGATCGACGTGGACCACCCGGACGTCATGGACTTCATCAACGTCAAGAAGGACCTGAAGAAGGTAAACTACGCCAACATCTCGGTGAAGATCACGGACGACTTTATGAAGGCCGTGGAGAGGGACGGCGAGTTCCTCCTACACTTCAAGAACGAGAAGGTGGAGATGGAGAGGACGGTCAGGGCGCGGGAAGTGTGGAAGTCCCTGGTTAAGGGCGCGTGGCAGTCGGCCGAGCCGGGCGTCCTGTTCTGGGACACGATCAAGAGGGAGTCGACGACGGAGTACAACGGCATGGAGGTGCAGGGAGTGAACCCATGCGTGACAGGCGACACGCCTGTGATGACTCCGGAAGGGTGGAAGAGGGCCGACTCGCTCGAGGCGGGCGACAGGATAGTCACGGCGTACGGGTCAGTGAAACCGATTACGAATGTCGAGAGGAACGAGGGAGTCGACGTGTACCGGGTGGCTTTCACCGATGGCGGCTCTGTGGACGTGACGCCGGGCCACATCTTCCACTCGAGGAAGGGACAAAAGAGGGGCGCCAGCGCCGACAAGTTCTGGAGCAGGGAGTCGAGGCTCTCTTCTCTGGAGGTTGGAGACCTCGT
>JASHVT010000073.1 GCA_030039515.1 Nitrososphaerales archaeon | reverse complement strand
AGCGAGCCTAGCGAGCCGGCGAGGATTATCGCCGCGGCCGTGATTATGCCTCCGGTCTGCTCGATCGCCCCGACTATGGCCTCGTTGAGCCGCTTGCCCTTGGTCGCCTCCTCCCTTATCCTGGTGAGGATGAAGACGTTGTAGTCCATCCCGAGCCCAAGCAGCACCACGAAGAGGAAGAACGGGGTTATGAAGAGTATCTGATAGTTGTAAGCCGACTGGAAGAGGATCTTTGTGACTGCGAGAGTCCACACTATGCTCATCAGGACAGAGAGAACGGCGAAGACAGGGATGAACGCAGAGCCTAGGACGAAGAGTAGGACTAGCGCGACCCCCACAGCCACCGCAGGGACGACGAAGCTGAACTCGGAGTTGAAGACGTTCTTCGTGTCGAGTATCGACCCGGAAGCCCCGCCGAGGTATATCCCGGTCACGCCCGGCGCGGACGAGTAGCTCGAGTGCAGGTGGTCGCGGAAGGCCTGTGCGTCGGCGATGGCCGGAGTGTCGTACGGGTTGATCTTGAAGTCGACGGTTATCAGTGCAGTCGCGTTGTTGGTCCCTATGCTCCCGAGGATCTTCGAGAACTCTCTCCCCCCGGCCGCAGATGTCAGGTTCAGGTCGCCGTACGCCACCTCTGCGCCGAAAGGCCTGGTAGGCCCGGTGACGTTGGAGACGTCGGGGTTCGACGCCAGGTATTGGGACATCGACTCGAGGGTCTGCATCTCGCTCGAATTGAACGAGGTCGAAACGACGAGGGGGCTGCTGAAGGTCACGACGACATAGGTAGGATAGAGCGTCCCGGCGCCGAAGGCTGAGGTCAGCTGGTTGGATGCGGCTATAGACTGGAGGCTCGATGGCGCGGCAGAGAGGATGTCGTAGGTCGGCGTAGTCGTGGAGTAGACGTAGAGCGCCGGGCCCGTCGCGAGCAGGGCGAGGATGATGAGGTACTTCGCCCGCCTTACCGCGAAGGAGCCGCTCTTGGAGAAGTATCCGCTCCTTCTATGGAGCTTGGCGGTGGCAGAAGCCGCGTACCTCATGAACCTCTCGCCCGAGGTCGGCCAGAAGGTCCGGCCGCCGAAGATGCCGACGACGGAAGGGACGAGCGTGAGCGCGACCGCGAGCGCGAGGAGCACCCCCAGGCCGACCACCATGCCCATCGTCCTGAGGAACACGATCGATGTCAAGGCGAGGGCCAGGAAGGAGATGATGACTGTCGCCCCAGAGGTAGCGATGCTCTCGCCTGCCCATGTGACCGCTGTCTCCACCGCCTCCTGCACTTGGAGGCCCTTGACCCTCTCCTCCCTATACCTCGCGATGACGAAGACGCTGTAGTCCGTCCCCACCCCGATGAGGACCGTCAGGAGCACGGTCGGGACGGTGAAGTCGACTTTGGCCACGTACGTCCCGACTATGAGGACGAAGGACTGCGAAATCCCCAGCGCCACGCCGATCGTCCCGAGGGTCACGAACGGGGTCAGCGCCGATCGGAAGAAGAGGCCCGTCGCGACTATCAGCAAGGCGATGGTGACCGGGAGGATGAGCCCGAGGTCCGACTCGGTGGACTGCCCGAAGTCGTAGGTGATCGCATCCTGTCCCGTCACGAGGACGGACCCTATGCCAGAGCCGGCGGGCTCGCTTGAAAGAGCGGCCTTGACGTCAGCCCTGACCTGGAGCACGTCCTGGTTCAGCGACTGGTTGAACCCGAGTGAGATCAGGGTTATGTTCCTACCCGGCGAGACCAGAGATGAGACGAGGTCTGTAAGGGAGGGGTCGAGCTGGTAGCGTTCGGGCCTCCAGACGATGCTGCCAGCGAGCGCATAGAGCGAGGAGTTGGTGTAGACCTTGCCCAGCGAGTACGCAGAGGCCACGAAGGTCTCTGAGTACGACAGCGCCTGCGCGGCGTACTCGACGGAGAACGCGCCGAGCTGTGAGGCCGAAGGGGTATCTCCTGGCCCAAGGAACTCTCCTATTGTGAAGTACCTGAGCACGGCCAACTCCAGGGGACGCGAAGACGCAGTCGAATAGTTCTGGATGAACTCTAGTCCTGCCGCGCTTGACGCTAGGCCGGCCCGCGCCGTGACGTTGAGGCCTCCGGTGGACGAGTTGCTCCAGGTCTGCGACCACGAGGTGTTGAAGAGCGACAGGAGCTGAAGAGAAGGGTCATCGCCAGAACAGTTACCCCCGCATCCTAGGGTAATTGACCGGTTTGAGCTCGCATAGGCCATGAGGCTCGACAGGCTTGCGTTCTGGTTGGAGGAGTAGTACTGCTCCCAGTATCCCACGTACAGGGCCGGGACCCCGTAGAGGAGCTGGCCCGTCTCGTTCGCAGCTTCGTAGGTCGCTCCGACGTACTGGTCAACGCCCTCGAGCGCGGTGTAGAGTTTCGAGTAGACGTCCTCGGTCTGCACCAGCCCCTCTATGTCTCGGTCGGACTTTACCTTCGAGAGCAGCGCCTGCACAAACTCCTGGGCTGCAGGCGAAGACACGTTGCTCCCAGAGACCACGACCAGGAGGGTGCTGTTCGGGACCGACTTTGCGAACTGGGAGGATATCAGGTTCGACGCCTGCACAGACTCCAGCTGGTTTCCGGTGGCGGTCCCCTCTTGGAGCGAGGTGACACTCCCCGCGGCGGTTATCGCAGGGGATGCAACGACGAGCGCCAGTATCCAAAGGATGATGATGTACTTCCTCCGTCTATAGACGAACGCCCCGAGCCTTCTGAAGGGCGAAGAGCCGCTGCTGCGAGCGCTTTCCATGGTTCTCTACCTCTCACCGGCGTGATCAGTAATCGAAGTGACTGCCTATCTCTTCCTCACGTAGAGGAACCCGCCTTCCTCCTTTACGTCGTAGAGCGGTTCGTCGTCGAGCGGCTCGTCGAACGCTCCCTTCCCCGTCTTCAGGTCCCACACCGTCCCGTGTCCTGCGCATGTGACCGACGTGTCTTCGAGCATCCCCTCCGAGAGGTCCCACTGCTCGTGGCTGCACATCGCCCCCATCCCGTAGTACTTTCCGTCCACGTTCGCAAGCAGCACCGAATCCCCCGCCACCTCCACGGTGAGCATCTGACCCGGCGGCACCCTCGACGCCTCGACTGCCCTGACGAATTCTGACATATCGGGAAGGCAGCCGCGATAGCCGATAAAACTCTTCGGCTACGCCGCGGTCCTTATCGAAGACTCGAGCTCCTTGAGGTCCTTTAGGCTGTCGACGAAGAACCAGTCCCCGTAGTGGGGGAAGGAGAGGAGTTCGCCGTGGGTCACGAGCTTGGGGAAGGTCTCGCGCTCGATGTCCCCCTTATCAGGCAGGTACTTGGTCAGCCTCCGAGGGTCCAGTATGTAGACCCCTCCGTTGATCCAGACGTCCGGAAAGGCAGGCTTTTCGTCGAAGCCCCGGACCATCCTCAGCTTGTCTATCTTGACCACGCCGAACCTGGAGCGGTAAGGGACGACAAGCATCGAGGCGGTCATCTCCCCCGCCTGCCTGTGGGCCCCGAGCATCCTCGCAAGGCTCAGGTCCGTCAGGATGTCGCCATTGAGGGCTACGACCAGCCCGTCCGCGTCTGCTATCGCCCTCTTTATCGCGCCGCCCGTCCCGAGCGGCTCTTCCTCCACCGAGTATTCGACATTCATTCCCTTGAAGCTCGAGCCGAAGTGCTCCTTCAGCTTCTCCCACTTGTAGCCGCAGGCGAACGTCACGGAGTCTATCTCCTTGGACGCGGAGAGCCAGTCCAGCTGGTACTCTGAGATCGGCCGGCCGTTGACGTGTATCAGCGCCTTCGGCCTGTCGTCGGTCAGCGGGCGCAAGCGCATCCCGAGTCCCCCGGCGAGAACTACCGCCTTCACTGTCTCGCCATCGGTTTTGGGCAACGCCGATAAGGCTTTTGCTACGCCCGGCTCTGTGATGCTGGTGTCATCAGGGCCCTAGTCAGGGGCGGAGGGTGCCCCGGCGAGCAAATTCTGGACGTACCGGCTGCCTGGCAGAGCTTACGCTGCCATCCTTAGAAAAAGAAAAGGAGAGAAAGCCGTCCGTTTAGGACAGCTTTCTTACCAATATTGCTAGCTCGAGAACCAGTGTGATTGCTGCGAGTACAGCTACCACCAAGACGTAGACCTGGGCGGTGCTCGCACCCGAAGATGCGTTGCTGGAGTTAGAGGCGGCCTGCGTGGCCTCTGAGGATGCCGTGTTAGCCGTGGTCTGGACGTTGGCGATCGCTGAGCTGAGCGTCGTCTGCGCCGAGCTGATCGCGTTGGTTATCGTGGTCTGCGCGTTGTTGATGTCGCCAGCCAGCGCAGCCTGTGCGGTGCTGATGTCACCGGCAAGCGCGGTCTGCGCGTTGGTGATGTCTGTTGGGATGCTTATCGTTACGTTGCCTTGGATGTTGTTCAGGGTGGTCGTCCAGCTCGCGAGTGCGCCGTTGACGGCGTTAGTCACAGATGACGCAATTCCGTTGATCTCGTTGCTTGTGTAGTCTCCAGTTGTCGTGACGTTGAAGTACGTCCACGCCGCGGGTCCGGTGTAGTTGTATGAGTTGACGCAAGCAAAGCAACCGCCATAGTTGTATGACTCAGCGTCGTAGTCGTAGTATGGTTGCATGGGCGTCAGCTCTACCTGATGGATGCCAGGGCTGAATCCGGCCGCCGTGAAGTTGAACTCGCCATTTCCGTTGTAGAGATAGGCGTCATAGTCAACTTCTCCCGTGATTGTACCCCAGAAGGAGTGGTCAATCTGGATCAGATAGCTTGTGTAGGGCGCGAGACCCTCGACGCTGACGTTGATGAAGCCAGTGCTGTTTGAGTTTACGGGCGACATGACATTAGAGTCAATAGTTGATGGAGATGCGATGAGTGATGGAGTCACGTAAAACGCGGCGCTGGACACGGCGGTTCCAATGTCGTCGGTTACGTTCCCTGGGTATGACTCAGTCGTGTTCGAAACTGCGTAGACATTGTGATCTCCTCCGTATGTGGGTGACGGGACCGTGAATGACACGGGCGAAAGCTCTCCGTCAGAGCCGGTTGTCGTGTTGACCAGGTTCCAGTATGGACTGCTCTGATCAAACAGTTTACCGTACCAGTACACCCAGATGTTTGCTGAAGCCGGGAAGCCATAGGCAGTGACGGTCACGCTCGTGCCTCCTGGTGAGCAGTTCGTGGTGCCTAGTGACCCGTTGCAGCCGCTGGTAGGACCTGACGATGGCGATAGGAGCAGAGTAGGAAGTACGTTTATGGTGAATGTGTAGTTCACATTGTCGCTGCTTATGAAGACTGTGTGAACACCGGCGGTGATGACTGGAACCGTGACGTTGAGGCTGTAATAGCCTGTCGCGTTGGTTGTTGGCTGACTGCCGATGATTGTGAGCGTTCCCGTGTAGTTGCTAATTGTCACCTTTATCGCCGTGTCATAGTATTGATTGTTGCCCACTACTCCGATTGAGCCGTCTATGAATACGTCTAGAGGATGGACGGTGGTTCCGTAGTAGTACAGATCATTCTGATAGCCTGTGTCGTTGCCGTATACGCCTATGCTGTCCAACTCGTAGGGCGTTGTGGCTCCGCGCTCGAATGACGTGACTTGGTCAAATACCCTGCTCGTCTCATTGAAGACTGGCGGGAGTATTTCTTCTTGTGCATAGTTGTAGACACCGGTGATGGTCGGCCAGACGTCCACGACATTGGGCTTGTACGCCCACAGCGTGACGCTGACGAACG
>JASHVT010000072.1 GCA_030039515.1 Nitrososphaerales archaeon | reverse complement strand
GAGGTCGGTCACCACGTCCGGGCCGGTGGTCGCACCGCACAGAACGAGCCGCCCTCCCTTGTTCAGGGACCTCACGCTCTTCTCCCAGGTCGCCTTTCCGACATGTTCCACGACTACGTCCACGCCGGCCTTCCCTGTGATCCTCTTCACCTCCTCGAACACGTCCTGCTTGTAGTGGTCGACCACGTGGTCCGCCCCCAGGCTCCTCGCCTTGGCGACCTTCTCGTCGCTGCCCGCCGTCGCAATCACGGTGGCCCCGAGGAGTTTCGCGATCTGGACCGCAGCGGACCCCACCCCGGAGCTTGCGGCGAGGACCAGCACGGTCTCCCCCGCGGTCACCCGCGCCTTGGTGACCAGCATGTGGTACGCGGTGAGAAACACCAGGGGGAAGGACGCGGACTCCTCGAAGCTCATCGCCTTGGGCTTTCTCACCAGGTTGGCGCGTGGGACCTTGACGAACTCCGCGTACCCTCCGTCGACGCCGTATCCCAGGATGGTGTAGCTCCTGCACTGGTCGTCTCTGCCCATGAGGCACCTATCGCATCGGCCACACCCGATCCCGGGGTTGACTATCACCTCGTCTCCTCTGCCGAACTCCTTCTCCTCCGGTGGGACCCACTCCACCGTACCCGAGACGTCGCTCCCTGAGATGTGAGGCAGGGGTATCTCGACGTTGGGAAGGCCGTTCCTCGCCCAGATGTCCAGGTGGTTCAGCGCGCACGCCCTGACCCTCACCAAGGCCTCGTCCGAGTTCGGTTTGGGGTCGGGCGCTTCTTCGTACTGCAGGACGTCCGGCCCGCCATGTCTGTGGAACCTGACAGCCTTCATCACGGCGTGCCGGGTGCCGCCTCCTTTATTTCTTGCAGAAGTGTACTGCCCTTGTCCCCTGTCCTTGCCCTAGCTCGCTGCATGGAACACTTTCACCCTACCCCCTCGCGAAAGTGCGCTAGTGCGTAGTGTCAAGGTTATAAGACGAAAAGGCTCGAAGCGCTATTCTCTCATGGTCTCCTATCGTTCCGTTTTCAGAGATGAAAGCATGCTCCTCCCGGAGTACCTCCCGCACCAGATCCCGCACCGTGACTCCCAGCTCAGGATGCTCGAGCTCTACTTCCAGAGCGTGGTGCAGAACGCATCCAAGGCGAGCCAGAACGTGCTGATTTCGGGTCCCGTGGGGTCAGGCAAGACGCTCCTCGCGAAGAAGCTCGGAGAGTCGCTCCAGAAGAAGGGTTCTCTGTACGGCAATCTGGTCAAGATGCTGCACGTGAACTGCAGAATCGAAAGGTCGCTCCAGGCGATAATGGTCAAAGCCCTGAAGTCACTGGGGCAGAGCTACCCGTCGCGCGGGTACAGCTTCGAGGAGCTCCTCACTGCCCTGGTCGAGGAGCTGAAGAACAACCGCATGCACCTGGTCATAGCGTTCGACGAGGTCGACTCGCTGATAACCGCCGACCCTTCGGCCCTGTACACGATCACCAGGCTCCGGGAGGTGGCGCAGGGCAGGCAGGTGTTCTCTTCCCTTCTGATCTCCAAGACGACCGACTACCTGAAGGCGGTCGACCTCAGCACCCTCAGCTCGTTGCAGTGGAACGAAATCAAGCTCGACCCATACGCGTCGGAAGAGCTCATGAACATCATAACCTCCAGGTCTGAGGCGTTCAACGACGGGTGCCTCGACGAAAGCACCATGCAGCTAGCGGCTGACATAGCCAGCCAGTTCGGCGACGCGCGCTACGCCCTCGACCTGATCTATAGGGCAGGCAAGCTGGCGGACGCGTCCGAGTCCTCAAGGATTCTGCCGGAGCACGTCAGGTCGGCCAAAGCGTCGCTCCCTCCGCAGTTCAGCAAGGAGGAGCTCAGCTATCTGTCTAGGCACCAGAGGCTGATATTGATGTCCGTCTCCGCCCTCCTGAAGAAGGGCGACTCGAGCTACGTGACGATCGGCGAGGTGGAGAAGAGCTACTCGGCGCTCTGCGAGAACATGGGGGTGAGCCCCAACCACCACACGCAGGTGTGGAGCGACGTGAACGAGCTCGCCAGGAAGGGCATCATAGAGACGCAGCTCTCCGGCAAAGGGATGAGGGGGAGGACGACACTGATAGGGCTCTCGCTCGTCTCCGCGAAGGAGCTGATAGAAGAGCTCGAGAAGGGGACTGTCGCAGACGTTAGAACTTGAACAGGTGATGTCCTCCTACGGGAGGGTAAAGATACTCACCGTGATGATCGAAGCCGAAGAGCTCAACATCTCCGAGGTCACCAGGCGGGCCGGGTTGTCGCACACCTCGACGTCGCGCCACCTAGAATACCTCGTCAAGTCGGGGCTGCTGACGGAGAAGAGATTCAACAGGATACGCATCTTCAGGATAAACCGCGGCAGCCCGATGGTCGCGGCGCTCGAAAGGTTCGTCTTCGACTGGAAGGCGGCGAGCGAATCCTCGTTCCAGCGTGTCTACGGGTGACTCCGGGCCGACCTAGCCGCCTCCTTGATCAGGAACTCCGAATAGTTCTCCTCGAGGCCGAGGCCGCGCGCGAACGCCTCCCTGAAGGATGGCTCGCCGGCGAGCAGGAGGACGTAGGGCATGTCTCGGGTCAGGAACCCCCTCTGGCTGGTCCACAGCCGCCTCCCTGCGAGCGAGCCGATGTCCTTCAACTTCTTGGAGTCGTTCCATATCCTGAGCTGCAACAGCCAGGGGACGGCGTCCAGCGTGTACCTGGCGCCCCCATCGCCGAGCGCCCTCCACAGGTCCGCGGCGAGCAGCGCGTCCACATACCTGAGCAGTCTCCAGTCCTTACCCCGTACTATCTCGCCCATGATGATGTCGGCCTGAGAGAGCGCTTCGAGGGCAGCCGCCCTCCTCTCTTCCAACACCCTCGCTCTGACCACCGAGACGAAGAGGTCGCGGAGCTTGTCTCTGGGTGGCCCCGGATATGCGCGGAGAGCCTTCTGGGCCGACCTTTGGTCTGGTGCGTCGAAGAACGCATCGATCGACTCCTTCCTCGTCAGCTCGATGTCCTTCGCCGCCGGTGCGCCCGTCTGGAGGAAGTTGACGGCCGCCCTCACGTCGCCGTTCGCAGCCTCGGCTATCGCCGACAGCTCGCCCTCGCCGGCGTCTATCTTCTCCTTGGTTGCTATCTCCCGGAGGCGCGCAGCTATGGCGCTGCTTTGCATCCTGCCGAACTCGATCCTCGTCGTGACGCTCCCCAGCTTCTTGACCTCGTCAGACTCAGGGTCGTTGGCGGCCATCACTATGGGGTTCTCAGTCTTGCGCACGGCCTCTCGTATGAAGTCCACCGCGCCGTAGTCGGACCTGCCAGCCAACCCGTCGACCTCGTCCAGGAATATCAGCGACCTTGCTCCGGTGAGCGACTCGCTCTCAGTCACCTCGCCGATCGCCTTCGAGAGCTTGTCCTTAGTCCGGACGTCGCTCGCGTTCAGCTCGACGAGGTTAAGCCCCATCTTCTTCGCCGCCAGATGGACCGTAGTGGTCTTCCCTGTCCCTGGTGGGCCCACGATGAGGACCGCCTTCGCTCCTCGCTTCCACTTCTTCAGCCAGGAGAGGAGCTTCTCCCTCTCCTTGGGGTCCCCTATCATCTCGTCAATCGAAGCGGGCCTGTACTTCTCCGACCACAACTCAGAAGGCGCCTCCTACGAACACGACCAGACCTATCAGCATCCCAAGCAGCGCGTACTTCTTGACCTTGCGGGCCCTCGCTCCGTCTGGCCTAAGCAGTATCGCGCAGGCGAGGCCTACGAAGACCGTGTCAGGGACGACCACCCCCGTCATGTAGAACCTGTTGGCTATCCCGGTCAGCAGCGGCACCCAGCTGGAGAGCACGGCCAGCAGGAAGAAGGCCGCCCCGACGACGGCGGCCGCACGCATGCCGCTCGACCTCGCGACCGACTCGACACCCCTCTTCGCGTCCCCTTCCACGTCCGCCATGGCCTTCACCACCTCCCTGCCCACTCCCGAGAGGAAGGCGGTCAGCGCCATCATCAGAAGGAGCGAGCCTGCGTAGCTCCCTCCAGACACCACGCCGCCGTAGATGAACGGGATTGCGAGAGACGAAGCGACTATCGCGTTCCCTGGCAGTCCGGTCTTCTTCGCCGCCGAGTTGTAGAGCCACGAGAGAAACGCGTACAGCGCGGCAATCCCGACGGCCACCGGGTTCAGGCTTAGCACGGCGCATGCAAGGCCCGCGAGGAGTAGAGCGGCGGCGAACCTTGACGCGGACCGGACCGAGACCCTCCCGCTCGCGACCGGCCTGCCCGGCGCGTTGACCTTGTCGACCTCGACGTCGTAGACGTCGTTCACCACCATGGAGTAGGCGCAGACGAAGAGGCCTGTGAGAAACCCGAGCGCGACCTGCAGCCATGAGGAAGCCGTGACCGATGGCTTTGACACAAAGAATCCTACGACCACCGCGAAACCTATCATCACGCAGTTGAGCGGGCGCACCAAGCCCAGGTACGCCTTGGCGTCCATCGGTCTCAGAACCTTGCCCGGCTCACCTTGTAGTAGATTACTTCTCCCCTTCTCTCGATGACCGCGATGATCGCTTCCTTCCCCATCTTCGCCATCTCCCTCACCGACTTCTGGAGGTCCGCCACGCTCTTCTCTATACCCTCGTCCAGCGCGAAGACGACGTACTTCGCTGCCTTCTTCGGGAAGTCGCCCCTCTCGTAGACCCTCAGGTCCGTGCCGAACCCGAAACCCTCCCTGACCACGTACCCCCTGCTCCTCAGGTCCCTGTAGATGGCGAACTTGGTCCAAGAGTCGCGGGCCCTGATCTGCGCGAGCTCCGCTAGCCTCTCGAAGCCGACGTCCTTTCCTGAGTCGTCCCTGAGCTCCAGCTTCTTCGAGTGAATGAGATAGAGCGCCTCATAGTCCTTCAGGAGCAGCGACCCGTCCTCCTTCGTGCCGTAGCCCGCCTCCTCGAGCT
>JASHVT010000071.1 GCA_030039515.1 Nitrososphaerales archaeon | reverse complement strand
TGCTCTCGATGGTATGCGAGGTTGTGCTTGTCCAGCCTGTGCCCAGGACTCAACTGCAGACGCTTGTAGAGCCTGATCCCTAACAGGGCGTAGTCGTCCCCGACTCCGAAGGTGCCATATTCGAACATCACGCGGTGGTTCGGGCAAAGACAGAGCATGTTGTCCACGGAGTCCGAGCCCTGGTGCGGGTCCCCAAGGGGCCTTATGGGCACGGCCTCGCAGTATCTCTTCCCCAAGACGGGCACCGCCTGGCCACAGACCTGGCATGAGTTGTCGTAGAGCGCCTTCACTTTCTGGGCGGCCCTGGACTCTCTGACGGTTCTTGTGGCCAATCTAGGATACTGACTTCATGCCGCATGATATACCTTTCACGCGTTCGACACAAACCGAGAGGCCAGCATCGGTGGGAGGATGGGTGCGGTAAGGGATCTCGACGATGTCTAGGGCATATACTCAATAGTGCAGAGTCAAGTGCAATTGGCAGAATGAGACAAGCTCTAGACTGGCTCCTGGAAAGGGACCAACCCGCTGTCCGCTATCTTGCACTTACCCAGGTCGTGGGCAGGACGCCCAGCGACCCCGACGTCCAGGAAGCCCGTTCTGAAATACCGAGGAGAGGCTGGGCGTCCAAGATACTCAGGAGTCAGCTTCCAGACTTCGATGGTCTCCATGGCTACTGGCACAACTACGTGCTCCTCAACAGGCCGAAGTACGTGGCGACGTTGTGGAAGTTTCTGGTCCTTGTCGATCTTGGTCTAACAGCGGAGAACCCTCAGGTGATGAAGACCTGCGAACTCCTCAGCGAGCGATACCTAAGGAGCAAGACGAACTATCACCTTTGCACGACTGCCAACGTCGTACGAGCCCTTGTTCAGGCTGGTTACAAAGAGAACGACAGAATCGCTCGAGCCCTGGACTGGCTCGTCGAAGAGCAGAAGGAGGATGGAGGATGGCACTGCTTTGACTCGTCGAAGGGGACACTAGACTGCTGGGAGCCGCTCAGCGCCTACTCTGTGCTGCCAAAGAGCCGTCAAAGTCGCAGAATCAAGAGGAGCGTCGAGCGTGGAGCCGAGTTCTATCTGGACAGGAAGCTGTTCAGAGAAGGCTCTGGCAAGTATGCCCCTTGGTTCAGACTCCACTACCCCGTTCACTACTATTATGACCTGCTCGTAGGACTGGACGTCCTCACGGCTCTGGGTTACGGGGGAGATGGCAGAATCAACGACGCACTGGGTCTCTTGCGCAGAAAGCGTGGGCCCGACGGCATGTGGCCCCTGGACGCCTTGCACCCTGATCTTCCACCAGATCTCCCCAAGACAGAGTACAGCATGTCACCGCCTTTCGAACCGTTTCCTGCCCTCCCCTTTGGACTGGAGAAAGTCGGAAGTCCTAGCAAGATGATCACCTTGCGCGCGCTTAGAGTTCTGAGGAGGGTTGGAGGTCAGGCCGAATAGAGCTCGGGCCGGAGGGACTCGAAGCGTCTTCTATGGCGCTGGGGTAGGCTCGAAACTGGCGAGTATTCTACCTTACAGCGGTCCAGACACGCACCGGGGGATGCGACTCCCCCTTCTCGATCACGAGGTCTCGTGCCAACTCCCACGCACGCTCTCTTCCCTTTAGTCCCGTCTTGTCAAATGGAAAGTAGACCGGGGCGTATTGAAGCCCCCAGTCATGGGCCTCCGACGACACCTTCCTGAAGCCGGACTCCCTAAGCCATCGAACAAGTTCACCGGCCCTTGGAAGTCTCAACTCCCACTTCAACTCCGTTCTCAGCGCATAGAACGCCTCGTATGCCTCATGGGAGTGCATGTTGGAGTCGGACTCGGCGACGACGACCCTGCCGCCAGGCTTCAGCACCCTCAAAGACTCCTTGAGGAGCGACCGAACCTCTGACCGAAACTGGAAGTTCCTCATCGCATGTACAAAGGTGACCGTGTCAAACGAGTCGCTGCGCAGAGGCAGCGGAGAGCCACTGGCCCTGATGCCGTGCGCGTTCTCGACCGACAGCAGAGATGCGGTATCACCGAATTGCTCCCACCATCCCTTCCTTCCCAGACCATCCATCAGGTCAACGCAAGTGACTTCCCTTGCTATTTTTCGAACACGCGAAAGTGAAGAACCCCCGCCCGCATCCGACGTCCAAGACCTTTGAGGCACGGCGGACGTAGAGCTCGGCAAGCCTGTTTCGTTCAGCCCCGATGTCCGACGCGTCAAATACGTCCCACCATCCAATCCTTCCTTCCCGAAAGAGCCTGCCCAGAGTCCTCTTTCTTCGGTTCTCCAATTCTGCGGTCTGACTGTCAGAGAGGCGCGGATCATAGATTCCCTGAGGGATGGCTTCGTTCAGACCAAATTTGGATGCTAAGGAAGGTAGGGACTGGCTAGCAAGCAGATACAGGCCTGCCGTGACCCGGAGTGCCAACCGGCATACCCTATGAAGTTAGATGATTGAAGGGTTTCCAATGCGACAAGTTGAGCTGTCAAGACCGTACCAAGGTTCGAGCCAAAGACTTGAACCTCGACGACTCGAATTGTGAGCCGGAGAGGGTTCGAACGTCCAGAGGACCCAGAACAACAGGCAGTCCGCCAATGGCGATCCGCGACTTGTTAGAGTCCCCTCGCTTAATAGATGGAAGGCCGGAATCCAGCCATGAGCGGAAAGCCTCGGGGTCGGGACCTTCTAGAGTCATCAGCGTTGAACAAGGGAAACGCTTTCACCCTCAGCGAGCGCGCTTCGCTAGGTCTGGAGGGCCTTCTCCCACCTTCTGTGGAGACGATTGACCTGCAGAGCCAGAGAGCCCTCCAGCAACTAGGACAGAAGACCTCGAATCTCGAGCGCTACATCTACATGATACAACTACTTGACTCGAACGAGACGCTCTTCTACCACGTGGTGATGTCCGATCCGGCATACTTCCTCCCGATACTATACGATCCCACCGTCGGAGAGGCGTGTCTGAAGTTCAGTCACATCTACCGTAGGCCCCGCGGGATGTACATCTCCATGGAAGACAAGGGGAGGGTGGGACAGGTATTGTCGAACTGGCCCCAGAAAGACGTACGGGTGATTTGCGCGACCTCAGGAGCACGGATACTTGGCCTCGGAGACCTCGGCGCAAACGGGATGGGGATTCCCATCGGCAAGTTGCAGCTCTACACCGCCTGCGCCGGTGTCCCGCCCCAAGGGCTCCTTCCTGCCTTGATCGATTTTGGGACGAACAATCGGGAACTCCTCAACGACCCGCTGTACCTGGGCCTCCGCCGAGCAAGACCGAACTGGGACGTCTTGGATCCTTTCGTGGACGAGTTCGTCCAGGGAGTTCAGGACCAGTTCCCCCTCTGCTGCATCCATTTCGAAGACTGGAGAGGGATCGACGCGTTCCACTATCTGGAGCGGTACCGGGAGAAGGTAAGCTGCTTCAACGACGACATCCAAGGGACGGCCAGCGTGGCGGTCGTAGGACTGCACAATGCAATGCGGATACTAGGCCAAGACCTCAAAGACCAGAAGGTCCTCTTCCTTGGAGCGGGTTCGGCAGGCATCGGAATCGCCAATATGGTCGCGTCTGCGATGAAACTTGAAGGCCTGACCGATGGCCAGGCTCATGACCGCATCTGGCTGTTCGACATCAACGGGCTGCTAGAAAGCACTAGGACGGACCTGATTCCGGAGCAGAGACCCTTCGCCCACGTGCACGCCCCCTCTCACGACCTGGTCGAGAGCATCGCCTCCATAGGGCCCACGGTCTTGATCGGAGTCAGTACTGTTGGAGGAGCGTTCACCCAAGGCGTCATCGAGGCCATGGCCAGGAGCGCGGAGAGGCCCGTGATCTTTGCCCTCTCCAACCCGACCGAGAAGGCCGAGTGCACGCCAGACCAGGCATATAGATGGTCCTCAGGCAAGGCGCTCTACGCAGCCGGAGTCCAGTTTCCTCCGGTGCGGTACGGCGGGAAGACATTCCTGCCGGGACAGGCCAACAACTTCTACATCTACCCCGCTGTCGGCTTCGCGATATACGCAACCAGCACAAAGCGCGTGACTGACGAGATGTTCATCGAGGCAGCAAAGGCGACGGCGGACCAGATGACAGAGGAACAGCTTGGGATGGGGATGTTGTTCCCCGCGCAGAGCAACGTCCTAGAGGTGGAAGTGCGGACGGCCATACGCGTCGCGACTCTCGTCTTCGACCGAAACTTTGCCAGGGTCGACCGTCCGAAGGACATGGAGTCTTGGATGCGGGGGTTGGTCTACAAGCCCCAATATGGTGCCTAGGTAGGTCTGAGAACGGGAGATGAGGGAGCGTCTCCCAAGAGACGGAGTTCGCTCCAGTAAGTGACTTAGAGCCATCTGAGCTTCAGCCCCTCCTAGGCCGAGGACCCATCTGCTTTTAATCACAAACCAAGAGCAAGTCCTGTGACGTCGAGCTTGTCGCGCGGCCCCGGCGAGTCAGGAGCGGACGTGGTTCTAGAAGA
>JASHVT010000070.1 GCA_030039515.1 Nitrososphaerales archaeon | reverse complement strand
ACCACGCATTTCTGCGAGGTGTAAAGCACAACCCACGTCAGATCTAACCGATGAAGTCAGATCTCCACTCTTGTACGCGCATCTGGAGGTCGTGCGATTCATGGCGTTCGGGCTCGGCCCTTTGCTCAAAGCAGACGCCGCCAATTAATGCGCAAACTCACGCCAAGTTTGGGGTTCGTATATATGCATTCTCGTCTTTTGACGGTAAATCTCGCGGTAATCGGACTAGCGCCGACCTATGGCACCCGATTAGCGGACCCTCGGAGCTAGTTCGCCCACTCTTCGTTCTATCTCGTCTCTGACTTTCCTCACTTCTTCGATTGGCTTCCCCTTCGGATCTTCGAGGTCCCACTCCACCAGCTTCTTCTGCATCTTGGCGAGCATCGGCCTGGGACAGGCTTCCTCGACGGAGCAACCCATCGTCACGACTGTGCTCGCTTGGTTGATCATTTCCGTCGTCAGCAGCTTGGGTTTGTTTGTCGACAGGTCGATGCCCTTCTCTTTCATCACTTGGATGACGAGAGGGTTCACTGAAGCAGGAGGGAGCGTCCCCGCGCTGAAGGCCTTCAGTCCCAGACTCCTTGCGAACGCCTCGGCCATCTGGCTCCTCCCCGCGTTCTCAACACACACAAACAGCAGGGAGCGTTCTCGCGCGGCCACGAGTCCTCTTCACCGCCCCAAATAATAAGCCTGCGAGGCTCCCGCCTAAGAGAGGCCCTATCCAATACACGAGTTGGTTCTGGTAGAAGCCGGAGAACACCGCAGGCCCCAGACTCCTGGCAGGGTTGAAAGAGGCCCCAGTAAGAGGTCCTACCAAGAGAATCAGAACGGAGAGCGTCGCGCCCACGAACACCGCCTGCCTGACGGGGGAGAGGAACAGCGAAGAGGCTGAAAGCGCGGAGAGCGCGAGGATGAAGGTCCCGAGGGCTTCTAGGCCTATTGCTTCCACGGGAGACACGCCAGCGGCGAGGACGGTGGACCCGAGATGGGCCAAAGTCAGAGAGCCGAAGGCTACCTTCAGGCAGAGACCCGCGAGCAGTCCACCCGAGACCTGGAAGAAGAGGTATGGCGCTAACAGTTCCCTGTCCAGGAGGCCGGACAGGCCGTGCGCGAACGTGACCGCGGGATTGATGTGCGCTCCCGAAATCCTTCCGAGCAGCAGTATCACCGTCGTGACAGTCCCGCCGAAGGCGAGCGCTACGAGCGTCAAGGCCTCGACAGGAGAGAACGCGGCCGAGGCGAGGACCACAGAGGAAGCGCCCATGAAAACGAGGAGGAAAGTCCCAACCGTCTCCGACGCGCACTCTGTCTTGCATCCTGAGCAGGGGATCTTCGTGGTGACGCTGCCATCATGTTCCGAATTAAGGTTAGCCGCCCGCCTCACATGGTGACCTAGGCCTGGTCCCTTGCCAGCTGTCCTGCCAGGACGGCGCCTTAGAAGCCGTAGAGCTCACGGTGGAGCCAGGGGACCAGAGCTGTGAGGACGCACTGCTCTGTGAGCTCCGCCCTTGTCATCCTGCCGTCGGTCAAGTACCGGATTATCCCGCCCTTGTCCCCCACCTTCGGCGTTCCACTCACGACTTCTGCCCACTCCTCCAGCTCCTTGCCCTGTCTGAGCATCTCCTCCATGGCGTCCCGAGGGAGCGTGTAGCCCGCGGAGTGGCCTAGGGAGACTTTTCCCCTTCTGTCGACAATCGCAGCCTGCTGGTGGTCGAAGTAGACGCCTGAAATCGTGAAGATGCCCGCCTCGACGCCTACCCCGAAGTCTCCTCCCTCTCTCGAGAGGGCGAACTTCGCCCGAGTCGTGGCGCCCTCGGCCATCTCCTCGAGGCCCTTAGGCTGGGCTCGAGACACCGAAGTGGAGTCGACTGGCTTTAGCTCCAGTCGGACGCCGGGGTAGCACTTCGCGAACGCCCTCTCCACGCCTTCGAGCTTTGCAGGATTGGTGGTGCCTACGGCCAGAATCACAGAAGGGGCGCAGAGGTCGGTCGGATAATAATCCTGAGCCTAGGTTACGCGAAGCTCTTCGAGGAGCTTGCTGATGTTGGCGAGGGGCGTTCCGTCATCGCGGGCGATCTTCTGGGCCGCGGGCGGGTTGCTCTTGTACGACGGCGACCTGTGGGCTATCCTGTCCTCATAAGTGGGAACAAACTCGTTCTGGTAGAAGACTCCAATCGGCGTGTGGTCGCCGAACTCGAAAGACTTCAGGACAGCCTGCTGGACCTTCCTCTCCATCTCCGACTCGTCGTCGGAGTGGACGACCGGGTCGTATCCTGTCTCCTCGAGCTTGTACGTCCTGGGCTGCAGCTTCCCCGAGGCGTCCGCGAGCCCTTCGCCAGCCCAGTATTCCTTCGTCTGGATGTCGTTGTATGTCGGGCACGGCTGGAGCACGTCTAGGAAGGCGAAGCCCTTGTGCTTGGTCCCCTTGACTATCAGGTCCTTCAGGTGCCTGACGTCGTACGAATAGCCGCGCGCGATCCACGTGTAACCGCACGCCAGCGCGAGCAGGAGCGGGTTGATTCCCTGGTTGATGTTGGGCGCAGGGAGAGACTTCGTCTTCATTCCCAGGGCGAGCGTGGGCGAGGCCTGGCCCTTCGTAAGGCCATAGACC
>JASHVT010000069.1 GCA_030039515.1 Nitrososphaerales archaeon | reverse complement strand
CGTACGGCGGGCTGGTCCTGGCCTACCTGTACGTGAAGTACGGCTTCCACATGTCGGTGCTCGCCCACTGGGGCATCGACTACTTCGCCAGCGCCTTCGCGTTCTTCGGGCAGGCGGTGAACCCCAGCATACCGTGGAACTCACTGACACAGACCTACTTCCTCGAGGAGCTCGTCAGCATCGACCTCCTCGCCGTGGTCGGCATCGCCAGCTTCCTGGCCGTCGTGTACATGGGGCTCGGGAGGTGGACGAAGAAGCCTCCGGCGCCGCCCCAGGCGGCAGAAGTCCATAATACACCCTCGCCGGGGGACGGACAAGTCCAATGACGGTCCTCGGCGCGTCCATCCTCAAGGACATGGTCCAGAGGTACAAGTCCATCTATCCTTCCGACGACGACGCGTTCGACGGAGACGGCTACGTCCTGACTGTCAGGGAAGACAGGACGCTGAACTACCTTGAGCACAGGAACATGGTCTCCAGGGAGATAGTCTTCACCCCGCCGGACTGCGTCGCGCACCTGACCTCGAAGAGCAGGTTCGGAAGGCTCGGCCTCTCCTTCCTAAATTCTGTCAAGGTCCACAGCGGCTTCGTGGGGCGGCTCGCCCTGGAGCTGGTGAACCTGAGCAACGAGAGGGCGCCCATAACCATCCGGATGGGAGACCCGCTGATACACATAGAGTTCCTCAGGCGTGAAGGCACGCCCGCGCCGTACTCCGGGAAGTACATGTTCCAGTTCATGACCGAGCAGGAAGGCTCGATGTACGTCGACATACTCTCCAAGAACTTCCCCTCCCTTTTCCCGAAGCCTCTGATGGAGGAGAAGCTGAACGAAAGGCTGATCAGCGAGGAGCAGAGATAGCCGTGCTCAGATGCCCAGGGCCGACCTGAGGCCCTTGTACCTGTTCCTGATCGTCACCTCGGTGACTCCGGCGGCCTCGGCCACGTCCTTCTGCGTCTTGTTCTCGCCCTCGAGAGTGCAGGCGACGTAGAGCGCTGCGGCCGCCAGCCCCATCGGGTCCTTACCCGCGGAGATTCGCGTCTCTTCGGCCCTCTTGAGGATCTCGAGCGCCCTCCTCTTCGTCTTCTCGGAGAGCCCCGCCCTGGACGCTATCCTTGAGATGCATCTCGTGGGGTCGACGACGGGCATCTTGATGTCCATCTCCTTGAGCAGCAGCCTGTAGCACCTGGCGATGTCCTTCTTCTTCACGTTGCTCACCGCTGCCAGGTCCTTGAGCGTCCTCGGGGTCTGGGTGTCGCGGCACGCGGCGTAGAGCGACGCAGCGATTATGGCAGAGATGGACCGCCCTCTCACCAAGCCCCTCTCCAGCGCCTTCCTGTATACGTAGGCCGCCTTCTCTACGACAGCGTCAGAGACGGAGAGCTTGTCCGACAGCCTGTCCAGCTCGCTGAACGCCTGCCTGAGGTTCCTGTCGACAGGCTCGTGCACCTGGCTGCGCGAGTCCCAGGTCCTGAGCCTCTCCACAGTGGCCTTCATCGAAGCAGAGAGCGACTTCCCCGACGCGTCCTTGTTCAGCCCACCTATGACCGTTGCCAGACCCATGTCGTGCATGGCAATGGACGTCGGGATCCCTCCCCTGCTTCTGTCGTCCTTCTCTTCCTTCGAGAAGGCCCTCCACTCCGGCCCGACCTCCTCTATCTTCTCCTTGACGACGAACCCGCAGGAGCCGCAGAAGAGCTCGCCACCCGCAGTGTCCACTATCATCGGGCCCTTCCCGCACTTCGGGCACTTGTCGAGCGCCTTTTGCAACCTCATCAGCCTCGAATAGTCCTTGTCAGAGAACATTGTTCTACCCTATCGAAACCCTTACAAGGTTCGCTGCGCCGTACCATATATATAAGCTTTCGTGCCATTATGCACATGTTGCATGAGCGATTGCGATATTCCCAACATGACTCAGAAGAATCCGAGTTATCATCAGGTCGTTCTGAGATTATTATACACTGGGACTTCGGCCGAGACGCAGCTTGGCAAAGTGGATACCAGCGGTCCAGTCGCTTCGCCCTGTGCTCGACATGTACCTGGACTCCTCTGTTGCGGTCGTCGGGTGCCACTCTGGAGACCTCGCGAGGGCCTCCTGCGAGCTCGACATACTCGTAGTCTCGCGAGAGGCACGGCCGTCAGCCTCCGTCAAGCTCGGAGGGACGCACATGGACCTCATATTCGTCACGGAGAAGGACGTCCTGAAGCCCCGCGACCCCGAGAACGCAGTGGCGATAGCGTCTGCGAGGCCCGTGCGCGATGCCTCGATGGTCCTTTCGACGGCCACCTCGGCCGCGGCCGCGCTCCTCTCCGACTCCTGCAAGAAGAGCAGCAGGAGAAGGCTGGCTTCCTCGCTCAAGTCCCTTGGGAGGGCGCGGGAGGCGTCAGCGAAGGGCAGGTCGGCCGAGGCCGACTTCTGGCTCCTCGCGGCGTCATATGATTTCGCGGTCGCGACGGTCTACTCCAGGGACGCCATGCCCTCTCCTAGCCACCTGTTCAGCCAGATGAAGGGGATGTCCAGCACCTCTGCGGAGGCGTTCGAGGCGTTCTTCCGCGGCACGGGCCTGCTCAACGCGTCCAGGGCGACATGCGCCTCCAGGCTCGACGGCATCGGCGTGCTCCGCGACCTCATGACCCACAGGCGGCCGTTACAGGGCCAGGTCCAGTCGCCGGGCGACGAGAGCTTCCAGATAATGAAGGGCAAGGTGACCGAGCTGGGGACAAGGATGGAGCACGCAGAGTGCTTCTCGTTCCTCGGCCTCGAGCTCGTCACGAGCCTGCTCTCCATCCCCTCGACCGAGAAGGGCAGGAAGCGCAGCGGCGCGGGACTCGGGCCCGACGTGGGCTCTCTGGTCTCGGGCGAAGGGCGCCTGCTGGGCGAGATGGTCGAGACAGACCTCGGGCTGACAAGGGACAAGGAGACGGTGCAGTCCGCCGCCTCTCTCCTCGAGAAGCAGATATCCTCTCTCGCGAAGACGGTGTGAGCCGCCCGACCCCTCTCTCCGAGCCTCCGCCCGACCACCAAGTTAATGGGACGGCCTGACTGCCGGCGCGGGGTGCAGTCATCAAACGCCGACGCGATGACCAAGATAGCGGGGAGCATCGTCGCGAGCGATGACGCGGGGAGGGAGA
>JASHVT010000068.1 GCA_030039515.1 Nitrososphaerales archaeon | reverse complement strand
CTCGCGGTCGAGTGCATATACCTGGTGAGCGAGGAGAAGACCGGGACGGCTCACATCAAGGCGGCCGTCGTCGACACCGAGTCGAAGAGGTGGAGGCGTCTCACCGAGCAGGAGCTATCCAAGAACGCGGCGGCCGCGAGGACGCGGTCCGACAAGCAATCTCCCAAGGCCTAAGACCTCCCGGTAAGGGGCATGTCATCATGAGCGGCGGCTTCGGGCGCGGGGGAGGGGGAGGCGATAACAGGGCGAGGACCAAGGAAGCATCGAAGCTCACGACCGTCCACATTACCTTGGACGGGGTGCACTACGAGATCCTGGTCAACCCCGACGCCGCGCTGAGCTTCAAGCAGGGCAGGAACATCGAGCCGTCCCAGGTCATAGTGGCCGACGAGGTCTATACGGACGCGAACAAGGGGCTGAGGGCGAACAGCGAGAAGCTGAAGCTCCACTTCGGCACGGACGACCACGCCCTCGCCGCGGTCGAGGTGCTGAAGCGCGGGGAGCTCAACCTAACGCACGAGCAGAGGAAGCGCCTTACCGAAGAGAAGAGGAAGGCCGTGGTCGCGATAATCTCGAAGAACTTCGTCGACCCGAGGACGACTCTGCCGCACCCTCCTGCAAGGATAGAGCAGGCGATGGAGGAGGCGAGGACGACGATAGACCCCTTCCAGGACGCCAACGAGCAGGCGAAGAAGGTGGTCGACAGCCTGAGGACCATACTCCCTCTCAAGTCGGAGAAGGTGAGGCTGCAGGTGAGGGTGTCGGCGCAGTATTCCGGCCAGACGATAGGGATACTCAAGAACTTCGGCGTAATCATGAAGGAGGACTGGGGGGCCGACGGGACGCTCTCGGCAATAGTAGAAATACCGGCTGGCGGACAGCCAGCCCTGCTTGACCGCCTCGTTTCGACCACTCGGGGGGCGGCCCAGGTAACGGTAGTGAAGTAAGAATTGCCAATCGTGGAAAGGAAACAGGTAATCCCCGGAGACGTGATAGCCAGGGGCGACCATAGGTACGGACCATTCGTAGAGAAGGTCGGGGACGACTACATCGCGCTCAGGATTGGGCTTGCCGAAGTAGGAGCGGACGGAGTGAAGCTCAACCCTCTGACCGGGCCATATCTGCCCAGGGCGGACGACGAGGTGATAGGGAAGGTGGTGGACATGAACGGCTTCGGATGGGTAGTGGACATCAACTCTTGCTTCGACGGCTTCCTCCCAGCCTCCTTCGTCTTCGGGAGGGAGTTCTCGCCCGCGACTCACGACCTCTCGTCGAAGTTCAGGGTGGGAGACATAATAGGCGCCAGGATCGAGTCGTTCGAGAGGTCGAGGGACCCGCAGCTGAGCATCCGCGGCCAAGGGTATGGGAAGATGGACTCCGGGGAGCTAGTCAAGATATCACCGACGAAGGTCCCCAGGCTCATCGGGAGAAGGGGCGCGATGATCAACATGATCAGCGAGAGGACGGGGTGCGACGTCAGGGTGGGACAGAACGGGGTCGTGGTCGTGAACGGCCAGCCGGAGGCGACCACGAAGGCCGTGACCGCGGTCCAGATGGTGGAGAAGGAGGCCCACGCGGCTGATCTGGCGGCAAAGGTGGAGCAGTATCTCGGGAGTGGTGGCGATGGAAACTGAAAAGAAACTGATGGACGAGGACGGAAACAGGCTTGACGGGAGGAAGTGGAACCAGCTCAGGCCGATCAGGCTGGAGGTCGGCGTCGTCAAGAACGCGGACGGCTCTGCCCACATAGAGTGGGGCAAGAACAAGATAACGGCCGCGGTGTACGGCCCGAAGGAGGTCCACCCGAAGCACCAGGTCCTGCCGGACAGGGCCCTGCTGAGGAGCCGGTACCACATGGCGCCATTCTCGGTGGACGAGCGGAAGAACCCCGCTCCGTCCCGCAGAGAGATCGAGATCTCGAAGGTGATCAGAGAGGCACTCGAGCCGGCCGTGGTCGTGGAGGACTATCCGAGGACGGCGATTGAGGTCTGGGTCGAGGTCCTGCAGTCGGACGGAGGATCGAGGGTCGCAGGCATCACGGCTGCGTCTCTAGCCCTGGCCGACGCAGGGATCAACATGCGAGACCTCGTCGTCGGATGCTCCTGCGGCCTCCTCGGGGAACACGTAGTGGCAGACCTGGACGACACGGAGGACAAGGAAGGGAACGGAGACATGCCGGTGGCCATCATGCCGACCAAGGGCCTGGTTACGCTCCTGCAGGTCGACGGGATCTATACGCGAGAGAACTTCCAGAAGGCGTTCGAGCTCGCCATAGAGAAGGGGAAGGAGGTCTACGCCATGCAGAGGGAGGCGCTGACGAAGAGGTTCTTCAGCTCGGACCTGACCTCGGGTCCCATCGAGGAGGAGGCGGCGTAGATGTCGATGAAGAAGAACTACGTCGTGGAGACGATAAGGAAGGCACAGATGATGGACATGCTCGAGAAGGGAAAGAGGCTCGACGGGAGAGCCCTAGACGAGCCGAGGAAGCTTACGATAGAGACGGGCATCATCCAGAAGGCGAACGGGTCCGCCAGGGTGAGCCTGGGGAACAGCCAGGTAATCGCAGGGGTGAAGATCGCGACGGGCGTGCCCTTCCCGGACACCCCGGACAAGGGGCTCCTCGTGGTGAACGCGGAGATACTCCCGCTGGCTTCGCCCTATGCCGAGCCCGGGCCGCCCAGCGAGGAGGCCATAGAGCTCGCGAGAGTAGTAGACAGGGGGATCCGCGAGTCCGAGATGGTCGACCTCACCAAGCTCTGCCTGGTCGAGGGGAAGAGCGTGGTCACGACCTTCGTGGACTGCAACATCATGAACGTCGACGGGAACCTATTCGACGCCACGAGCTACGCGGTGGTGGCGGCGCTCAGGACCTCGAAGATGAAGAAGTACAAGGTGGAGGGCGACAAGGCCGTGTCCACCGACGAGGTGGTCCCCGTCCCCATAGAGAGGACGCCGATCTCGGTGACCATGGCGAGGCTCGGGGGCGCGGTCATCGTCGACCCGGACGCGGAGGAGGAGGCGATGATGGACATGCGCATCACCATCACGACGGACGATGATGGGAACATCTGCGCCAGCCAGAAGGGCGAGGCGAGCACGATAAGCCCGGAGCTCGTCTTGAAGGCGGCCGACACCTCAATCCAGGTCGGGAGGGCGATCCGCTCCCAGATGGTAGAGGCGACAAGGTAGTGCCGCGCTCGAAGGAGAACGTGAAGGGTCTCGGCGCGAAGTACGGCTCGACGCTGCGGAAGCGCTACTCCCGCGTCTACGGGGGGCTCAAGGCGGCGAGGCAGTGCCCGTCATGTTCGAGCATGAGACTGGCCAGGGTGGCGTCAGGCATCTGGAGGTGCAAGTCCTGCGGCTACACGGTCGCAGGAGGAGCCTATGACCTCGCCCAGGCGAAGGCAAAGTAGACCGATCGAGTCGGTCAGTCTGAAGATATCCTTCAGGATGGACAGGGCGACCTCCAGGAAGGTCAAGGAGGCGTTCCCCTCGGCGGTCCTAAGAGCCGGCGGGTGCGAAGTCAGGATCGACGGGGACCAGCCGGGGGAGGTCGCGGAGAAGGCGAAGGCCCTGCTCGAAGCGCTGAGGAAGGCGGTCGTGGGCGAGGAAGGACCGGCTCGACTGGATGGCGTCCCATCCTCGGTCGGCGAATAGGGCGCTTCGGGACCGGCTGGCGGTCTAGAGGAATAGGGAATAGTGGCGGCTGCCCAAAAGATGCCTCCTATGCAGAGCTCTCGACAGCTGACCGACCCCAGACGAGGGAAAATCCATCGGAGCACAGAGTCGAGAGCCCCGAAGAGGAAAGTGATGCAGCCAATTGTGGATGGAGCTGG
>JASHVT010000067.1 GCA_030039515.1 Nitrososphaerales archaeon | reverse complement strand
CCGGTCGACGTGGAAGAGGGCATGAGGCCTGGGGGTCGTCGCGCTTGGTAGGGTTCTATTTTGCGCTGTTCTTGATGCTGACGAGCGCTTGGCTCCTAGGCGAGGGACTCCACAGGCTCAGGCAACCCGCGCTCGTAGGCCAGCTTCTCGCCGGGGTGGTCATCGGCCCTTCGCTCCTGAACCTCGTCCAGCCGACCGCCGACCTAGCGGCTGTCGAAGGCGTCGCGCTCTTCTTCATCATGCTTCTTACCGGGCTCACGGTCGACCCTTCGAAGCTGGTAGCAGCGGGGAAGCGTGGGGCGCTAGTGTCCTGCATCTCCTTTGCCATCCCTTTCTTGGCCGCGGTGGCCGTCTCGGAATGGTTCGGCATCGGAGCCGCGAGCTCGCTGACGATAGGTCTCACCGTCTCGATAACCGCCGTTCCCGTGAACACCATGATCCTCATGGAGCTCGGGCTGTTCGACACTGACCTGGGGGCGACTGTGATCGCCGCAGGGGTCATCGACGATATCATCTCGTTCGTGGCGCTGAGTCTCATCCTGCTCCTCGCCGGTGGCTCAGCCTCCTCAGACTGGAGCGTCGCGACAGAGGTCGTCACGATCGCGATCTTCCTCGTTGCGGTACTCGCCTGCGAGCACTTCGTGAGACACAACCTGGAGCGCGTGAAGAGGTGGACGGACGACCTGGAACGGGGCCTGGGCGCCCCCGGGTCCTACTTCGCGCTGCTGGTCGCAGCAGCGGTGGGGGTATCTCTGCTGGCCGCGTGGGCAGGGCTGCAGCTAGTAATCGGCGCATTCTTCGCTGGCCTGGTCCTAAGCGAGCTCGCTGGCCCCACACGTCTCGGCGAGGCAAGCTCGGTAGTGCGTGGCGCGACGTACGGGTTCTTCGGGCCCATCGCCTTCGCCTACATCGGCACCGAATTCATCTTCGGCTCCGTGGCGGCAGTGCCCTTCCTCGTCCTGAGCCTCCTCGCCGTGGCGCTGGCGAGCAAGTTCCTCGGAGGATACGTGGGAGCGAGGATCTCGCGGTTCTCGTCCAACCAGAGCCTCATAATTGGATCGCTCATGAACTCGAGAGGATTCGTCGAGCTAGTCATAGCCACGACAGCCTACCAGCTAGGCTTGATCGACCAGGGAATATTCTCGGTCGTTGTGGGGGTCGGCATACTCACGACGATTATCTCGCCCATCGCGACCAGGAGGTTCATGCAAAGGACCACGGAGTCAGGGTCGCCACAAGGAGCGACCAGTCGGAGTCAGACTCTCTAGGGAGAGCTCTGATGGCCTGCCCAGGACGCTCCCGCCTGGCGGAGGCCGGGTTCGGACCCAAGGGAGATTGATTTAGCAGTCCTTGCCGTCGCACGCAGATCCGTGTGGGCTCACTACTATTGTCTATCTGCCTTCTTGGAGACTCTCGAAACGATGTACGCGACGAAGAACAAGACTGTTGCAGCTGCGCCCAGGTAGAATCCAATTCCCGTGGCGCCGTTGGGATAATAACTGACGAACGGAAACACGGCGAGCAAGGCAGCCAAACCGAGAACTCCTGCGTAGGCTTCGAACGCGTCCTCCCGCACCCCAATCAGGCCAGATATCACCATCGCCGGCCAAGAGAACATAAGCACGGGGAGCGCGAACAGACGGGCAACAGGGACCTGGCCGACATACCAGTCCATCCAGTATCGGTAGAAGTCGAGCAAGGTCCATCCGCATCCAGGACAGCCTCCCCTTAGGGTCACCAGATTGAAGGGCGCAGATGACAGAGCGATGAGAAATCCCAGAACTGCGATGAGTCGTCGGGGGTGGGGCACTGCCGCGAAGAAGCTTCGCGGTTATGATATGTCTATCGCTGAGGTCAGTGGGACATAGGCTCTCTTCAGATCAAAGGAGTGGCTATCTCCTATGGCTCGGTCCACCAGCTGATGGATCACGTCACTGGCGAGAGGTATGGCCCAGCATTCTGGGCGAAGTTCTGTCGGGCTTGGACACGAACAAAATGTTAATCAATTCCGGTGACCCTCAACGTAGGGAACATGGACAAAACAACCGAGGCGACGGAACGGAGGACAGCGAGTGTCTTCCTGCTCGTCATGTTGGTGGTCATCGGCACCCTTGCTGGGCTCTCCTTCGTGCAGCAGTCCCAAACCATGTTGTCTGCTCCTTCAGACCTCGCAGTAGGAGTTCGCCTGAACGCCACTTCCATCCAAAGCGGTCAGGCTCTGACCATCTACATCTGGCTGGCTAACACTGCTGACAAGGTGAACAACGTCAGCGCACGGGACGGATTTGTAGAGGGGCTTGAGCCGTGGGGATGCGAGCCTTACCAGTGGCCGCTAAGGTTTGGCATCCTAGTCGGGCACTACACTCAGAGCAACATCTCTGAGGGCACATGGCTCCCTTCCGACTGGCGGGACTACAACTGTTCCATCTACAGTTCCATTCAAGTGGAGTCAGTCAGCTTCAAGCCGCAGAGCGAAGTAGCAAACATAACATCCCTCCTCGGCAACCAAACCAACATCCTCTCAAACGTAACGCTGAATGATACAGACGTAGTTCCAGGCACCTTGTACCCATCAATCAGCAGTCCTGGGATGTACACGGTCGTCGTCGGAGACGAATGGGGTCAGGTTGCGTCCGCTATCTTCTCTGTCGAGAGTTGAGGACGGAGGGTCGAACTAGTTAATTCTTGGGCCATTCCCGCGCAGGCCGGTTGGGCCCGCGCCTAACAGGATCGAAGGTGGGTTCCAAGAGAACTGAAAGTGCGTCAAGAGGGCCACTTTCACCCGAGGGAGCCGAGACTGCCCCGGGGGGGATTTGAACCCCCGTCGCTAGCTGTCTCCCTCTGCGGTCGAGAGGCTAACATGCTTGACCGGGCTACACCACCGGGGCTAGGTCGAGCCTCTCAGATACAGGCTTAAAGTGATTCTACGGAGGAGAGGCCAACTCCCAGGGTCAAAGGCCTACGTCTTGCGCGTGTAGGCCAGAAGAGTAAGAGGGGCGAACACGACCACTATCGCCACCGACCCTAGGAGCGACAACCAGAAGTCATATCCTATGGTCCCTTGGGTCAACAGCTGGCGCACCGCGCTCACGATGTATGTCACAGGGTTCACCCGGACGAAGTCCTGCAGCCATCCGGGCAGCGTGTTCGTGGGGACAAAGGCGTTGGAGAGAAACGTGAGGGGGAAGAGCACCGCGTTGGAGATCCCAGAGACCACCTGGGCCGTCTTGGCGACTACGCCAAGGAGGGCGAAGATCCAGCTGATGCACCAAGCCGCAAACATCACCAGGAGGCCGGCGATGACCGCATCGTCGACGCCGGCCCAGCGGAAGCCGAGGAGGTATCCCATGACGAACGTGAGAACGGTGGCGATGCCATACCTGATGATGTCCGCGATCAGCGGGCCCGTCAATGACGAGATGCGGGCAATGGGCATGGACTTGAACCGGTAGAACACCCCCTTGTCCATATCCTCGCGCAGCTGGACCCCCGTGGTTATGCAGGCGGTCAGCCCGCTCATGACCAGTATCCCGGGGATGATTATCGGCAGGTACTCCTGCGTGCTTCCTGATATCGCGCCGCCGAAGAGGAAGGTGAACATGGCGGTGAACAGGATTGGCTGAATCGTGACGTCGAAGAGCTGCTGGGGCGTCCGCCGGATGAGCAGGAGGTTGCGGTACGCCATGGTCAGAGAGTTGCTCACCATCATTCGGACAGAGACGCGCCTCTTCAACGCGCGCTCGGCGCCCGGGACGATCCGGTCGGTCACTGCGCCCTCGCCTCTGCCTGCTCCGGCCCTCCGGTGAGGGTCAGGAACGCCTCGTCTAGGGTCGGCTCCCGCATGCCCACCGACGCGAGGCGGACGTTCTCTCTCCGCAAGGCGACAAGCAGGTCGGTGACCTTCTCGGGGTTGGTCATGGAGGCGGTGAGCGATCTGGAGTCGGAGATGGAAGCTCTTACGCCGAGGACTTCCTCCACGATCCGGGCCGCCGCTTCGCCATCCTTATCGTCTGCGAGCTGCAGGTGGAGGGTCACCCTGCCCATGGCAGCCTTCAGGTTCTCAGGCGTATCTTCGGCCACGATCCTCCCGTGATCGATCACCGCCACC